>NZ_JBGUBC010000008.1:0-135931 GCF_041821145.1 Halopenitus sp. H-Gu1
ATTCATCGATCGCGAATGTTTATGTTGCGTGCCTGTGTGCCCCACGTTCGTGCAGTATCAACGAATCAAATCCGATCTTCGCGGCGTCGCGTTCACTAATCCGACGCCCTTCGATGAGCACGGCGAGGAGATCCGACATGATGCGCTCGCGGACAACGTCCGTCACGTCGTGGATGCCGGGGGACGAGTGGTGATTCCCTGTGGAAACACCGGTGAATACTACTCGCTGACCGATGACGAGCGGATCGCGGTCGTGGAAACCGTCGTTGAAGCGATCGGCGACGAGGCGACGATCGTTGGCGGCGTCGGCGGCAGCACCAAGACGGCCATCGAGTTGGCCGCCGCGTACGAGGACGTCGGTGCCGACGCGATCATGATCATGAATCCGGGCCACACCTATCAACACCAGGTGGGGTTGATCGAGTACTACCGCAAGATCGTCGAATCGACCGACCTGGGCGTCATCCTATACAAACGAGGGCCCGAGGTGACCCTGGATCTGCTCGCTGAGATCGCCGACTACGAGAACGTCGTCGGAATGAAATACGCGGTCAACGACGTCAAGGGATTCTCGGAGGCGGTCTCGACGATCGATTCGGACGTCGTCTGGTCGAATGGAATCGCCGAGCGGTTCGCTCCTGCCTTCGCGATCGAGGGGGCGGAGGGCTTTACCACCGGTATCGGGAACTTCGTGCCCGAGCAAGTGCTCGCGCTAATGGACGCACTCAAGGCGGAGGAATGGGACCGGGCACGGGCGCTTCGCGATCTGATTCGCCCCTACGAGAACCTTCGTGAGGAATCCGGCGAGGGCAACGATCTGAGCGCCGCCAACAACGTTCCCGCGGTCAAACACGGCATGGAACTGGCCGGGCTCTACGGGGGACCGGTCCGCGAGCCGATCGTCGAACTCTCCGACGCCGATCGGAGGCGAAGCGAGGAGTACTACGAGCGGATAACGACGGCAACCGACGAGCACGTCACCGCTGAGTGATCTTTGCGCTTTCGACGTGGAGCAACTCAAAGCTCTCGGCGTGGAGCGACTCGACGGGTGCCGATCTTCCGACACACGTAGATTGAAGTGTTCGTACGTCCGTACCGCGATCGTCTCCCGTACAACGAGGGCGATCGAACGGGGCGACCGATACCACACGTACCGATATGCGCTGGCACTACAAACACACCGTCCTTTCGCTTTGTACGCTCGCGTTCTTCGCGACGATGGTGGGGCGGCTCGCGATCAGCCCGGTCGTCCCGCAGATAACGGACGCCTTCGAGATCTCGAATACGGTGATCGGCATCGCGTTGACGGGAATGTGGATGGCTTACGCGCTTTCACAGTTCCCGAGCGGCATCCTCGGGGATCGATACGGCGAACGGCAGGTCATCCTCATCGCCGTCGGCGGCACGGGCGTCATGAGCCTTCTCGTCGCCATCTCACCAGTCTACCTGGTGTTCGTCCTCAGTGTGATCGTGCTCGGGGCAGTAGCGGGACTGCATTACAGCACCGCGACCACCTTGCTGTCGCGGACGTACGACAACATCGGGACGGCGATCGGAATTCACACGATCGGCGCGCCCGCCGGGGGCCTGATCGCACCGGCGGTGGCCGCGTGGATCGGCACGCGATACGGGTGGCGGCCGGCCGTCGCGATCGGAGCCGTGATCGCCATCCCGGTCTTCGCGTCGTTCGCGATACTCGTGCGTGATGTCGAGCCACAGCGGCCCGACCAACCGATGCGCGAGCGGATGCAGATCGGGCCCGTCGTCGAACTCCTTTCGCGACCCACGATCGCCTTCACCGCCGTCATCGCCGGCGCGGGAGCGTTCGTCTGGCAGGGAGTCGCGTCGTTCCTCCCGACGTTTCTCATCGCTCATCGCGGACTGTCCGCGACGACGGCCGGCATCGTCTTCTCGTCGTATTTCGTGGTACAGGCCGCGGTCAAACCCGCCCTCGGGGCACTCTCGGACAACTACGAGCGCGATCTCGGCGTCGGCGTCAGCCTGTTCACCAGTGCGTTGGGGATGTCGCTTTTCGTCGTCGCACCGGGACTCGTCGGTATCGTCGCCGCGATCGTGATGATCGGGACCGGCCTCGGGATGGCCGTCACCGTCGAGCCGCGATTCGTCGACGAGCTGTCCGAAAGCGAACAGGGCGTTGGGTTCGGCCTCGTTCGAACCGTCTATCTGGTCGTCAGCTCGCTCGGATCGGTCGTGACTGGCTTTCTCGCCGACACGGTCGGATGGACCTGGGCGTTTTTGATCCTCGCCGGACTTCTCGCCGTCGTCCTCGTGGCTCTGATCGTGAACTACGTGCTGGAGTTGGGCTATTGAGCGGGGGCGAGACGTTACGGCGGATTTTTTAGGTAGTCGTTGGTACCCGTGAACGATGATACACCACGACGTCGCGGTCATCGGCGGTGGCTGTGTCGGCTTATCCACCGCGAAACATCTCGCGGAAAACACCGATCTCGACGTGTGCGTCCTCGAGAAGGAGTACCATCTCGCCGAGCACCAAAGCGGGCGCAACTCCGGCGTCTTACACCCCGGATTCAACTACCCGCCGGATTCGGTAAAAGCGGAGTTCGCGACCGAGGGGACTCGCCGGATGAAAGCGTACTGTGCCGAACACGATATCCCGTGTGAGGAGTGTGGGGTCCTCGTCGTCGCGAAGGACGACCGTGAGGAGGCGTATCTCGACGAACTCGCCGCGCAGGCCGAGGCCAACGGCGTCGAATACGAACTGCTCGACTCGCAGGCGGCGATCCGTGAACACGAGCCCCACGCCGTCGGACAGGCAGCGCTTTACGCCCCCGAGGCCGCCTCCGTCGACTCCCAGCAGTACGTCTACACGCTAGCCCGCGAGGCCCAACACGACGGCGTCGAGTTGTACATGGGGCATGCGGTCTCGGAGATCCATCGGTCGGGCGAAGGCTACCGGATCCACACGAGCAACAGCGACGTCGAGGCCGACTATCTCGTCAACACGGCGGGGCTGCACGCGGATACGCTGGCTCACCAGGTCGGGGTCGGAGAGGACTACCAGGTCGTCCCGTTCCGCGGCGAATACTACGAGATCACCCCCGAGAAGGCGCATCTGTGCCGGACGATGATCTATCCGACGCCGGATCCGGAGTTGCCCTTCCTCGGCGTGCACTACACCCGACGGACTGACGGCAAGGTGATCGTCGGTCCGAACGCGGTCCTCGCGTTCGGCCGTGAGGCCTACAAAAACACGCAGTTCAACCTCTCGGAACTGTTCGAGACGCTCTCCTATGAGGGGTTCCGGCGACTCCTCGCCTCACCGAGTATGCTGTCGGTTGCGTTCTCGGAGTTGAACAAGTCCTACCGCAAGGAGAAGTTCACGGAAGCCTCCAGACGGCTCGTGCCCGAGGTCCGAAGCGAGGACCTCGAGAAAAGCTACGCCGGAATCCGTGCCCAACTCGTCAGCGCCGATGGCGAACTCGTCAAGGACCCGCTTTCGATCGAGACCGACGACGCCGTCCACGTCCTCAACGCCGTCTCGCCCGGGTTGACCTGCTCGTTGCCCTACGGCGAACACGTCGCCGAGCAGTTGGCCGAGAAGGTCTAGTCCGCTCGACTATCATCGCGGTTTCGAGCCGTCGGAAGCCGGACTCAACGCGAGCATATCGACGTTATCGCGTCCATCGGCAATCGGAATAACGACCACGACGACATCACTCACATATAGACTATCAGATGGATAATTAGAATAATCAAGTTTTAATTATACGATCCGATCGAGTCGACGATCGATCTGGCTCCCGACTTTCAGCTCGTCGCCGGGTTTCGAGTGACGCTCGTCATTCGAGCTTTTCCCCGTTGAAGACGGCTATGTCGACGGTTCCAAATTTCTCGTGAGATCGGTGAGTCGTAGTCGTTCGTTTCGGTACCCGGGAAATATACTTCGTGCTCCCGATCGGATGATCCAAATATATAGAATATACAGATGTAACATCTATTGTACCAAATCGGATTTCCATCGAACAGCTGTATCTACCACTCTTCACGAGTCCGGTGGACGCTCGCCCATCACGGCTCCCAGAGACGATCGATTCGCTGTGCGATCTCGGAGTGGGTCTCCTGGAGGATCGAGACGTCGGTTTCCCCGTCGACGTTGATCACCGACACCTCCCCGCGTCGACCGCCGTAGACGTCCTGAAAGTCGTAGACGACGCCGATGGCAGTGAGATCGTCGGGGACGTGGTCGCTTTCGAGGAGTGCATCGATCTGTCGATCGACGTTATACTCGACGAGCCGGTTGATTCGTTCCTCACGGTCGAGTCCCGCCGGCAGCCGATCGATGCCGTCGGCGAGATGCCCTTCAAGCAGATCGAGGCAGGCAGCGATCCCCGGTGGCTCGGAACGTCCCTCAGTCAGGTCGTCGTGAGCCGCCGTGACCGCTCCGCAACCGGTGTGGCCGACGACCACGGCCGTCCGGGTATCGGTGTGGACGATCGGATAGAGGAGATCGCCGGAGACGACGGGGCCGTCGTCAGTGTGCTGGGTGACCCGATTCCCGATGTTCCCACAGGTGAAGACAGTACCGGGATCGTCGTTTCCCCACATGTGATCCTGAAGGACCCGCGAGTCCGAACAGCAGACGGTGACGACGTCGGGAGCCTGTCCGTCCTGGAGACCATCGAATCTCGACTCATACTCGTCGGCATGACGGAGGTTTCGCTCCAACAGATCGATGAACGCGGCGTTCATACTCGTCACCACTCACGATTGGGAGAACAATCCATCGGTTCGATCCCTCTCGGTCGTCGATTCGATCCGTATTGGCCGCCAGTTCGGATGATCGGTCCCGGAAATCGGACCGATCGGGGACTACAGCCGGTCGACGATCGCGTCAGTCATCTCCGCGGTGGTCGCCGAGCCGCCGAGATCGCCGGTCCGGGGGCCGTCGGCAAGCACCGACTCGACGGCGGTTCGGACCCGCTTGCCCGCCTCCGCGTAGCCGAGATGCTCGAGGAGCATCGCCGCGGAGAGGATCGCCGCCGTCGGGTTCGCGATTCCCTCGCCTGCGATGTCGGGAGCGGTCCCATGAACCGGCTCGAAGAGGCCGTTATCCGTGCCAACGTTCGCGGAGGGCAACAGTCCAAGCCCGCCGACGAGCCCCGCCGCGAGATCCGAGAGCACGTCGCCGGCAAGATTCGGACACACCACGACGCCGTACTGGCTTGGATCGAGCGGCAGCTTGGTGGCGAAGGCGTCCATGAGCTCCTCGTCGGCCGCGACATCCCGCTCGTCGGCCACATCGAGGACCGTCCTGCGGAAGCGACCGTCGGTCTCACGCATCACGTTCGCCTTGTGTGCGACGGTGAAGCCGTCACGGTGGTCGGGACCACGATCCGCCTCCACGAACTCACAGGCGAACTCCGCGAGTTGCCGGGAGGCCGAATCGGTGATGACCCGGGTGAGCGTCGAGAGGTCCTCGGAGAGTCGGTCCTCGTGGCCGGCGTAGACGCCCTCGGTATTCTCACGCAGGAAGACGACGTCCGTCTCCGGCCGCAACGCATCGACGCCGGGATACGCACGCGCGGGACGCACGTTCACGAACGAGTCCACGGCATCACGAAGCGGGAGGATGACGTCGGCGGCCGTCTCGCCGGCCGCACCGAACAGCGTCGCGTCGGCACTCGCGGCCAGATCGTAGGTCTCCTGTGGCAGTGCCTCGCCGGTCTCGGAGAACATCTCGTCGCCAGCGTCGGCCTCGATATACTCGAATGGACCGACCGCCTCCGAATCGGCGGCGACGGCATCGAGGACCTCGACGGCCGCCGGAACCACCTCTCGACCGATACCGTCACCCTCGATGACGACGATCTCCTCGCTCATTCAGTCGTCCCCCGCGGCGGCGTCCCCGCCGTCCTCCGGTGATGGGACGTGTTCCGCTGGAACGTACGGCAGCGATCGGGCGGTCTCACGGACCGCGTTCGCGTTCGCACCCATCAGCGCCGTCGTATCCCAGACCCCCTCGACGAGGGCCTTTCGCTGTGCGTCGTTGACCGTGGCGTCGATCTCCTCGTCGTCGTAGACGACGCGTTCGTCCTCGATGTCGACGTGGATCTCGGCGTCGGGATCATCCTCGATGGACGCCTGAAGTGCCTCGATCGCCTCGGTGTCGGCAGTCACCGTCGGAATTCCCAACGCGAGGCAGTTGCCCGCAAAGATCTCCGCGAACGACTCGCCGACGATCGCGTCGATCCCCCAGCGCATCAGCGCCTGTGGGGCGTGTTCGCGGGAGGAACCGCATCCGAAGTTGCTGTTGACCACCAGCACGTTGGCATCACGGAAGCGATCGTCATTGAACGGGTGGTCCTTCTCGTTGTCCTCGTCGTCGAACCGCTGATCGAAGAAGGCGAACTGGCCGAGTCCGTCGAAGGTGACGACCTTCATGAACCGGGACGGAATGATCTGGTCGGTGTCGATGTCGTTACCTCGGATCGGGATGCCGGTTCCGGACACCTCGGTCACCTTCTCGGCGGGGGCCTCGCCCCCGGCGAATCCCTCGTGGTCGATCTCGCCGTCGGATCCGCTCATACGGTGACCACCTCCTCCATCTCGCGAACGTCCGTGACCTCGCCGGTCACCGCCGCCGCCGCGACCATCGTCGGACTCATCAGGACGGTCCGGCCGTCCTTCGATCCCTGTCTGCCGACGAAATTCCGGTTCGAGGAGGAGGCGCTCGCCTCGTCGCCCTCCAGTTGATCGTCGTTCATGCCGAGACACATCGAACAGCCCGGCTCGCGCCACTCGAAGCCGGCTTCGGTGAAGACCTCGTCGAGGCCCTCCGCCTCGGCGGCCGCCTGAACGCGTTGGCTTCCGGGAACGACTATCGCACGCACGTCCGATGCGACCTCACGACCGCGCACGAACGCGGCCGCCTCGTGCAGATCCTTCAGTCGAGCGTTCGTACACGATCCGAGGAAAGCGACGTCGATATCGTATCCCTCCATCGTATCGCCGGGTTCGACGCGCATGTGCTCCTGTGCACGACGTGCAGTGTCACGTTTGTCCGCCGGGAGTTCCTCCGGCTCCGGGATGGGCTCCGTGATGCCGATGCCCTGTCCGGGAGTCGTTCCCCAGGTGACGGTCGGCTCGATCGCGGAGCCGTCGATCGTGACCACGTCGTCGTACTCGGCGTCCGCGTCGCTCGCGATGGACACCCAGTACGACTTGAGCTGCTCGAATTTCTCCGGATCGTCCTCGAAGGCGTCGGTCTCCCGGAGCCATTCGTAGGTGGTCTCGTCGGGATTGACGTAGCCCGCCCGAGCACCGCCCTCGATCGACATGTTGCAGATCGACATCCGTCCCTCCATGCCGAGATCATCGATGGCCTCGCCGGCGTACTCGTAGACGTGGCCGACGCCGCCGTCGGTGCCGAGTTTTCGAATGATCGTGAGGATGACGTCCTTGGCCGTGACGTGCTCGCCGAGCTCGCCAGTGACCTCGATCCGTCGGACCTTCTGTTTTTCCATCGCAATGCAGCCGGTCGCGAGTACGTCGCGGATCTGTGAGGTCCCGATTCCGAACGCCAGCGCGCCGAAGGCGCCGTGCGTCGAGGTGTGGGAGTCCCCACAGACGATCGTCATCCCCGGCTGAGTGAGTCCCTGTTCGGGACCGATAACGTGGACGATACCCTGATCGCCGGAATTGGGATCCGAGAACTCGATGCCGGCGTCACGAACGTTCTCCTCGAGTTCCGACATCATGTTCTCCGCGGCGTCGTCGGCGTAGGGCCGGTCACGATCGTCGGTCGGAATGATGTGGTCGACGGTCGCGTGGGTGCGTTCGGGGAACGCCACCTCGGCGTCACGCTCGCGCAGCATGCCGAACGCCTGGGGACTCGTCACCTCGTGGACCAGATGCAGGCCGACGAACAGCTGGTCCTGTCCGGTCGGCAGCTGGGCCACCTTGTGGTTTTCCCAGACCTTGTCGTAGAGCGTCCCGTTGCTCATTCGTCGATCACCCGATCGCGATCGCCGGCGATCCACGCCCGGATGTCGATAGCTACCTCAGGCATCGGCGGTTACTCGCTCCGTCTCGTCTTCGTCCTCGGTCTCCTCGTCGGCCCAGGCGAAAAGCGACCGAAGCTCCTCGCCGACCTGCTCGATCTCGTGATTGCGCTCTGCTTCGTGCAGTTGGGTGAAGGAGGGACGTCCTGCCTGGTTCTCGGCGATCCACTCGCGTGCGAAGGTGCCGTCTTGAACCTGTTCGAGGATCTCCTCCATGTTCTCACGAGCGTGTTCGTCGACAACGACGTCACCTTGGGTGAGTCCACCGTACTCGGCAGTGTCGGAGACGGAATCCCACATTCCGCCGAGGCCGCCCTCATACATCAGATCAACGATGAGCTTGAGCTCGTTGAGACACTCGAAGTAGGCCATCTCCGGCGAGTAGCCGGCGTCGACGAGCGTCTCGTAGGCCTGTTTTACGAGCGAGGTAACGCCGCCACAAAGGACTGCCTGCTCGCCGAAGAGATCGGTTTCCGTCTCCTCACGGAAGGTGGTCTCGACGACGCCGGCGCGACCACAGCCGATCGCGGCCGCGTAGGCGAGCCCCTCCTGTTTGGCCGTGCCGGTGGCGTCCTGGTAGATCGCGAGCAGACCGGGCGTCCCCTCGTCGTTCTCGTAGTTCCGGCGAACGAGGTGTCCCGGTGATTTGGGCGCGACCATCGTGACGTCGACGCCCTCGGGCGGGCGGATCTGGTTGTAGTGAATGTTGAACCCGTGAGCGAACTGGAGCGTGTCGCCGGGATCGAGGTTGGGCTCGATCGCGTTCTCGTACACGTCCGGCTGGACCGTATCCGGGACAAGCACGGAGATGATGTCCCCCCGTTCGGACGCCTCCGCCGGCGTGGCGACCTCCAGTCCGTCCTCTTCGGCCGCGTCCCACGAGGAGGAGTCCTCTCGCAGGCCGACGACGACGTCGACGCCGCTGTCGGCCAGGTTCTGTGCGTGTGCGTGCCCCTGCGAACCGTAGCCGAGTACGGCGACGGTCTTGTTGAGGATGTGGGACGTGTCCGCGTCGTCTTCGTAGTAGATCTCGGAGTCGAACGGCGTATCGTTACTCATGGATGTGTTATGGATTGTCGTAGCTTCGTTGTGTCGATTCGCCCACGCCCGTCGCGTGTGCGGTCGGTTCGCCCGACGTCCCTGGCTCCTCACCGGGGACGGTCTGCGTGTCGCCGCGCGAGAGCGCGGTCTGGCCGGTCCGTGCGATCTCGATGATGCCGAACTGTTCGAAGGCGTCGATCGCGTCATCGATCTTCGGCTCGTCACCCGTCAACTGGACCGTGATCGTTCGTGGCCCGGCATCGAGGGTCTCACCGTCGTACATCTCGGTGATAGCGTGGACCTTGTCGGGGTCCTCGCCGCGAACCTTGAGGAGAACGAGCTCCGTAGCGATGGCGTCGTCGGCCAGTTCACCGACCGAGATGACCGGCTTCAGTTTCGCGAGCTGTCGTTCGATCTGATCGATCCCGGGTTCGGGCTCTTCGACCACCATCGTGAGCCGCGAGTGGCCCTCGACCGTCGTCGGGCCGACGGTCAGACTCTCGATGTTGAACTGCCGTCGCGAGACGAGCCCCGAGACCCGCGAGAGGACGCCGGGTTCGTCCTCGACGAGTGCCGAGATCGTCGCCCGCCGTGGGGGGTGTTCGGCCTCGACCGCAGGGTCGATCCGGATCCCCTGGCTGTTCCGTCTGCCTTCCGGATGCGGACGCTCCTCGGGAGCGGGCCCGGGCATTCCTGCCCGGTCCGCGTTCATCTCCCGGGTATCCCGGTAGGAGGATCCCGCATCGGGCTTGTTCGGCCTCATGTCGTCGGCATCTCCGCTCATAGTTGTTCCTCCGAAAGCGCGAACTTGGCGTTTGCACCGCCGCTTGGAACCATCGGGTAGACGTTCTCCGCCGGGTCGATTCGGAAGTCGATGACCGAGGGCCCCTCGTAGTCGAGGGCGGCCTCGATCGTGTCGGCGACCTCGTCGTACTCCGAGACGGTCCATCCCTCCGCGCCGAACGCCTCCGCGAGCTTGTCGAACTCCGGCATCCATCCGTACTCGGAAGCCACGTGTCGGCCCTCAAAGAAGGCATCCTGCCACTGTCGGACCATTCCGATGTACTCGTTGTTGAGCACCGCGAAGGTGATGTCGAGGTTTTCACGCACGGCGACCGACAGCTCCTGGATCGTCATCAGGAACGATCCGTCACCATCGAAACAGACGACATCGCGGTCAGTTTCGCCGGCGTTGTCGGCCGCCATCCGCGCGCCGATCGCCGCCGGCACGCCGTAGCCCATCGTTCCGAGTCCGTGCGAGGAGACCCAGGTTCGCGGCTCCGTGTACGTCCAGAACTGGGCGGCCCACATCTGGTGTTGGCCGACGCCCGTGGTGACGATCGTGTCGTCGCCGGTCGCCTCGTCGAAGGCCTCGACGACGAACTGTGGTTTCAGGGGTTCGTCCTCGGGCATCGCGTAGGTCATCGGATACTCCGATTTCCATTCGGAACACTGCTCGCGCCATTCGTCCGCCTCCGGAGTCGTCTCGACGGCCGCAAGCAGTTGTTCGAGCACGGTCTCGGCGTCGCCGATCAGCGGATAGTCGGCATGGACGTTCTTGGATATCTCGGCCGGGTCGATGTCGATGTGAATGACCTCCGCCTCCGGTGCGAAGGTCTCGATCCCGCCGGTCAACCGGTCATCGAAGCGGGTTCCGACCGCGATCAGACAGTCGGTGTGGGTGATCGCCATGTTCGCGTAGCCGGTTCCGTGCATCCCCGCCCACGAAAGCGCGAGTGGTTCGTCCTCCGGGAACGAACCGATTCCGGGCATCGTAGTAGTGACTGGAATCCGGTGTTCGCGTGCAAACCGACGCGCCTGATCGCTCGCGTTGGCCTTGATCACGCCGCCGCCGAACAGGCAAAGCGGCCGTTCGGACCGCTCTATCGCTCGTGCAGCCTTCTCGACCGCCTCGGGATCCGCCTCAGGATGGGTCTCTGCACCCGCAGGGGGCTCCGGTGGCTTTGGCGTCTGATCGGTCTCTCCGAGCGTGACGTCTTTCGGCAGATCGACGAGCGTCGGTCCGGGTCGTCCGGTCTCGGCGTAGGCGAACGCCTCGCCGACCGTATCGCCGACGGTGTCGGTACCGCTCGCGAAGTAGTTGTGCTTCGTGATCGGTGTCGTGATGCCGATCGTATCGGTCTCCTGGAAGGCGTCGTTGCCGACGAACTCCGTGGGAACCTGCCCGGTCAATGCCAACAGCGCATCCGAGTCCATCGAGGCGTCGGCGATCCCCGTAACGAGGTTCGTGGCACCAGGTCCGGAAGTCGCCAGACAGACGCCGGTCTCTCCGGAGACGACGCCGTAGGCATCCGCCGCGTGTGCAGCGCCCTGCTCGTGGGCCATCGTGACGTGGCGGACGGACGAGGCGTATAGTGCGTCATAGACGGGCATGATAGCCCCGCCCTGGACGCCAAAGGCCGTCTCAGCGCCGGCGGCCTCCAGTGCGGCAATGACGGACTCAGCGCCAGTCGTCGGGGTTCTGGTTGTCGCATCGGTCGGTTCCTCACCGCTTGCGTCCGTCTCGGTGGCTGTAGTGCCGCCGTCGGCGGCCGCGTCGGCGTCGTCCGACGTCACGCTCTCGCCGTTCGTGGGATTCGATTCGTCGTGGTCGTTCGGTGCGTCTCGAGTGGTCATGGATCGTGTCGTGGCATCCTCTGTGTGTCGCGATCGGTGTCAGTCACCGGATTCTCCCGATCACGAGGATCGGTTCCTCGCGAGGGAAGTGCGGTACGCCGGGGTCGAAGAAGGGTGGTTGTAGAGGGGCTCAAGCCCCTACGATGGCTCCGATCGTGCCGATCGCGAGCCCGACACGGGTGAGTCCGTTCGACCGGGCGAGCGGCCTCGTGGCTGCCTCGCCGTGGTCCAGGGACGTGTCGTGTCGACTCATTACGAGATGGATTCCGCTCGCCACACTTAAATCTGTCTCGTTCCTCCGCCAAGCGGGGCTGCCGCTGGCGGTCGAACCCCGACGCGGAGACGGCCATCAGACCCGGACCTCCTCGCGTCTATCGATGCCCTCGTCCTCCGCGAACCGCTCCACGTCACCGCCAGTGACGCGTCGCTTGTTGGCACCCTGCTTTTTGACCCGCTTCGTAACGGCCCGGACCTCAGCGTCGGTCGGGACGAAGCCGGCCTCTTCAAGGTGTTTGCGTACCGCGTGCGTTCCGGTGTGTTTGCCGAGGACGAACTCGCGTTCGGCTCCGACCATCTCCGGAGTCATCACGCCAGGTTCGAACGTGTCGGCGTTCTCGATCACGCCGGCCGCGTGGATCCCGGACTCGTGGGAGAAGGCGTTTCGTCCGACGACCGGCTTGTTCGCCGGCACCGGGATGTCCGAGGCGTCCTCGACGATCCGTGCCAGCTCCGTGATGGTCGTCGTGTCGATTCCAGTATCGACGCCGTAGACCGACTCGACCGCCATTACGACCTCCTCGTAGGCGGCGTTACCGGCGCGTTCGCCGATCCCGTTAACCGAGACCTGCGCCTGATGGGCGCCGTTCTCGAAGCCGGCCAGCGCGTTCGCGGTGGCCAGTCCGAAGTCGTCGTGGGGATGGACGTCGACGCGCGCGTCGGTCGCCTCGACGACCGCCTCGACCGTCTTCCCCAAGGCCGTCGGCGTCCCGACGCCGCAGGTGTCGGGAATGTTGATCCAGTCGGCGTCGGCCTCGGAGACCGCCTCGACGATCTCGATCAGGAATTCCGGTTCGGTTCGGGTCGCGTCCATCGGTGAGAACATGCACTCGACGCCCGCATCCTTGACGCGGCGAACGCTCTTTACGGCGCGCTCGACCGCGTCCTGGCGGGTCGCGTGCATCGAGTCCTCGAGTTGGACGTCGCTCGTGGAGACGAACACGTGTACCATCTCCACGCCGGAGTCGATCGCCGCCTCAATGTCGCCTTCGACGACGCGGGCGAGCCCGCAGGTCGTCGCGTCGGTCGTGGCAGCGATATCGCTCACGGCCTCGAACTCCGAATCGGAGTTGACGGGGAAGCCAGCCTCGATGACGTGGGTTCCCATATCGTCCAGCGTCGACGCTATGCGCCGTTTCTCGTCGTAGCTGAACGATGTGCGTGGTGACTGTTCGCCGTCTCGCAACGTTGTATCGAAAATTCGGACAGGACCGATGTCGATATTAGAAGCTATCGTGCCCTGGAAGAACTCGATCCGCCGGGGTGTCCGACGAAGCCTCCGTATGATGTGTCATCGCAATTGGTTCTGAGGCCTCTCTCCTATTAAACCTTTTCGCGATGGAGGCGATTTACCCGGATTACCATCACCACGATCACGGATCGATAGCCGTTCGATCGCTGGACGCCGGCGCGATCGATCGGCGTTCGCCGTCGGAGACGTCGGTCCTCGATACGGTCGATGGTGATCTGGAACCATCTTTATACTCCGAGTGGGCGTTCGTTCACTCTCGAACCAGGCGTTCGTCCACCTTCCATCCAGTTTCGGTTCGAACGCGCCCGCAGGGGGAATCCTTTTTAAGTCAGGCGTGGACCACCGGACATGGGCGATTGGGATCTCGACCTCAGACACGCGGAGGACCAACTCGATGAGATCGGCGCACGCGGGGACGTGGTCCTTGGAATACTCGATGGCTCGACGGACCCGGCGGAGTGGATCCGCCACGTCGAGTACGGAAACACGCTCGTGTTGTCGATCGAGGGCGATCTCAACGAGCTCGCGGCCGGGTTCGCCCGCGAGATCCGTGACATGGACGGCGAGTTAATGCACTTTCGAGGCTTCCTCGTCGTGACTCCTCCGGACGTCGCCATCGACACCGAGCGGCTCACGGAGTAAGCCACTCCCTTCTGGCCGACTTTTAAGCATCGTCGGACCGTGTTCGATACAATGACCCTATCCGACTCCGATCCCGATTTCGACTCCGACGCTCGCGACGGGAGCGAGACGGCCGACGACCGCTCCGATCTTCACGTGATCGATCGGTTCGAGGGCGGAGTGGGGTGGCTTGCTTATCCCGAGGAGGCGATGGAGCGAGCGAGCCACGCGGTCACCGTTTCGAACGAGGAACGCGAGGACCGACCGGACGTCTGGGTCTTCGACCCGGTCGATTCGACCGATCCCGAAGCTCTCGACGATCTCCTCTCGGATCTCGGTACGGTCGCGGGAGTGGTCTGTTGTCTGGATAGACATACGCGGGACTGCGCGGCGGTCGCAAACCGACATGACGTCGCCGTCTGGATCCCGGAGTGGATGGACGGCGTCGAAGCGGATCTCGAAGCCCCTGTCGAACGATTCGGCCCCCGGCTCGCCGACACCGACTTCGAGGCGATCCGTGTGAGAAACGCCTCGCTTCCACCCTGGCAGGAGGTCGCCCTCTTTGACGGTTCGACCCTGATCGTCCCCGAGGCAGTCGGCACGAACCAGTTCTTTCGCGCCGCCAACGAGCGCCTCGGCGTCCACCCGATGTTGCGTCCGATTCCCCCACGGCGTCCCCTCGCCGGGATCGATCCCGATCGAATCTTGGTCGGACACGGCACGGGAATTCACGACCGAGCCGGAGAGGCGCTCGCGGACGCGCTCGCTGGAGCCCGCCGACGAGCTCCCTCCGCTTACCTGAATGCACTTCGCACCGCCCTCGGTCGCTGAACGGGCACCGGATGGCGGACGCGCTCCGGAAGGCGCGACTGGATGGAACAGACTCCGGAAAACGAACGACCGATGAAGTGGAGAACGGACGCGACGAAACGTCGTTTCGGCGGACCTTTCACCACCCGTCCGCAGACACGACACATGGCGGAGGATCCGAGCCGAGTGGGCGATTCACCGGATGACGAGAACGGAGACGTTTCACCGGATGACGAGAACGGAGACGTGGCTGATCGTCCGCAGGTGCGCGATCCCGATCCGATCGCGACCTACGACCGGATCGCCGCACACTTCGCGAAAACGCGCGAATACGCCTGGCCCGAAGTCGAGTCCTTCCTCGACGGGCGGACGGCGACGTGCGCGCTCGACATCGGCTGCGGAAACGGCCGGCACACGGAATCGCTTGCGGACCGTTCGGAGTCGGTCGTCGGTCTGGATGCAAGCCGTGGACTACTCGCCGAGGCGGTCGATCGGGCCGATTCACGGGGGTTCGAGGCGACGTTCCTTCAGGGTGATGCCGCATCACTTCCGCTCCGGACGGGAGCCGTCGACGTGGGCGTCTACGTCGCGACGATCCATCATCTCCGGTCCAGAACGCGGCGGATACGGAGTCTCAACGAACTCGCACGCGTGTTGTGCGACGACGGCGTCGCGCTCGTGAGCACCTGGAGTACGGCTCACGACCGCTTCGACGGAAGGGACGGGGACTCGACGGACGACGCGACCGATACGAACGGAAGTGAGGAGGGGTTCGACACGATCGTGGACTGGACGCTTCCCGGCGGCGAGACGGTTCCGCGGTTTTACCACATCTACGCTCCGGCCGAGTTTCGATCGGACCTCGAAGCCAGCGATCTGTCGATCGAGGACTTCGAGATATCCAGCGGCAACTGCTACGTGGTCGTTCGTCCGGATTCGGGAGCCCGATGAGACCCGGGATCGGGCCTCGATCGAGACACCCGTGTAGCCAACCGAGGGTCGTCGGGGCGACGATGCGACGCTCGGAAAGGGTAAGGTCCTTATTCCACCGGTGATTTTCGGTAGATGAGCGCCGGTGGTCTAGTGGTAGGACCTGAGCCTTCCAAGCTCATGGCCCGGGTTCAAATCCCGGCCGGCGCACTCCCTGCGGTCGTTTGCCGCCCGACTTCCCGTTCGCTACGCTCACGGGAATCCCGGCCGGCGCATTTCTCGAACGAAGTGAGAGAACTCGCCGAGAGGGGTTTTGAATCCTGAAAGTCGCAACCTGCGAGCGAAGCGAGCAGGACCGTCTTTCTCTGGTTCAAATCCCGGCCGGCGCACTCCCTGCGGTCGTTTGCCGCCCGACTTCCCGTTCGCTACGCTCACGGGAATCCCGACCGACGCACCCCCTGCGGTCGTTTGCCGCCCGACTTTCCGTACAGAACATGGACACCGCAACTCAATGTCGGGTATGCCGGCTTCACCCTCAAGCTAAAGCACGAGGCTTTCTCCTTGGTTTTCCGTAACGGGCGAGGCGAGAAGCCAGAGGCTGACCAGCACGGTGATCCCCCCGCTCCACTCACCTGCCGAGTTCGTCGCCGTCTCGGCGGATGTTTCTCACGAGTTGTCCCGAATCTCGATCGGACGGTTACTGGCCAGCGCGATACTCGCCATGTTTCATTCCGAGGACGAAGGCCACGACTGCAAAGAGTATCATTGACGGGAGCACCATCATGAAGATGACTCTCGTCGGCATGGCACCACTCGCAGCGAGACCGACGATGCCCAGAACGGTTACGACGACCAGTGTTCCGACCGAACGGAGGAAATCGAATTGCATACCGTAGTCATCTCGGAGAGATTTTATTTACTTTTCGATGGTTAAGAATAAATCGTCGATTCTGGCGTATTCCCACGTGAAATTGAAGAATGGGTAGTAATCGGAGCGGGGAGACCGAATTACTAGAAGATCACCAGTCGCCGCCACACACCACTTCAACTCCGTTCCCCTCTACCCCGCGTTTTGAGTTATATGCGACTCGCGGCCGATGTTCGCGATTGGCGCGCAAGTAGTGGTATCCCTGCGGCATTTCATCTCCGGGAGACCGATCCATTCGAGCGATCTCGACGGATCGTCAGCGTTCTGCGCCATTCGACTGCCCGATCGTTGTGCTCACGGGAATTCCGGGCGGTGCATTCTCGGACCGTAGCGAGAAAAACGGTCGAGATGGGTTCGAATCCGAGCGGTCGTGCGCACGACCACGCCGGCGTTCGGCGAGGCCGAGGACCGATGGCTTTTGTGGGATGACGCCGTGGGTCGATCGAATGAGCCATCGTCGGTCCGGACGGATAACCGATCTGCGAAGGTACGAACCCCTCGCGTTAGTGGGCGGGATCTGGTTGATCGCAAAGCTGCTCAGATACGCCTTTCCGGTGTTGTTCCCGACGTTTAGAGCAAGTCTCGACGTCCCGAACGCGTGGCTGGGCGGCGCATACACCGGGATGATGCTGCTGTATGCGGCGGTGCAGTTTCCGAGTGGAGCGCTCGCGGATACGCTCGACGACGTGGAGGTGGTTGCCCTCGGCGCGGTGATCGCCGGGATCGGTGGTCTCGTTTTCTTCCTGCCGACCACGTTCCCGCTGCTCGTCGTCGGCATGCTGCTCGTGGGACTCGGAACCGGCGTTCACAAGACGGTCTCGGTCGGATTGTTGGCCCGGTTGTATCCGGGTCGAACCGGTCGCGCGCTGGGGGCGTTCGATACGCTCGGCACCGTCGGCGGCGTCATCGCTCCGGTTGCCGTCGTCAGCGCCCTCTCCACGACCGGCTGGCCGCCTCTCTTCGTCGGAATCGGTCTGGCCGCGATCGCGTTCGCCGTCACGCTCTCGATGCGAGTGCCACATCAGGAGCCGTCAGCCGGCGGATATTCGGCCGCGATCGGCGATCTCGAGTTGCGCTCGTATCTCGGACCGTTTCGGGAACGACGATTCCAGCTTTTCATCGCGGTCACGCTCTGTTTCGCCTTCGCGTACAACGGGGTCGTGGCGTTCCTCCCCTTGTTCTTAGTCGAGGCCGGAACGACCGAGACGAGCGCCTCGATACTCTATAGCGCCCTGTTCGCCGTGAGCGTCGTCCAGGTGGTGACCGGCGACCTCTCCGATCGAGTCGGTCGGCTCACCCTGTCCGTTGGAGTGTTGGCGGTCGCAGCCGTGGCGCTTGGCGGACTCGTCGTAGTCTCCGGAGGAGGTGTTCTCTTCCTCGGCGGTGCGGTCGTCCTGTTCGGTCTCGGCAGTCATGGCTTCCGACCGCTTCGCGGCGCCTACCTCGCGACGGAGTTCCCCGACGAGGTTGCCGGCGGGGGGCTCGGTCTGGCGCGAACGATGTTGATGGGCGTCGGAGCGATCGCACCGTCCGTCGTCGGCGTGATCGCGGACACCGCCGGGTTCCGTGTCGCATTCGTCATGCTCGCCGTCGCGATGGGGCTGGCCGCGGTCCTGGCCGTGATCACCGCCCTCGTCGATCGGTGACGGCCGGGTGATCGCCGTCTTTCCAAGAGGGTCTCAAGGGGCACTCCGGTCGAGGACCACTCCCGATCCAAATCTCATCACTCCTGACTCGAATCCCGTTCCCGATCGTCTCACAGTCCGATCCGATTCCGTTTCTCCCCGTCTCAGGCCCGGTTTTCGTTCCCGATCAACTCAGGATCGATTCGGTCCCGATCAGCCGGAAAACTCGGTCAGGCCCGCCTGTGTCGATCCCCGCTGCTCGTCCGCGGGAACGGTCGTGGCGATGATCTCCGCCACCTCGTCGCGGTTGTCGGCATCGCTATTTATCGCCCGCGTGGCACCTTCGGTCTCGACGACGAGTCCGGCCTCACAGTAGCGATCGTACATCACACCGCTGTTGGAGAGGACGACGTGGACGCCAGCGGCGTCGAGCTTCGAGGTGACATCGAGCAGCCGCTCCTGATCGTCGCGGTCGAACCCCTCGGCGCTGTACTCGTTGAAATCAGCGGTCGGACTCATCGGCTCGTAGGGGGGATCGAAATAGACCAGATCGCCCGCGCTCGCCCGGTCGAGGACGTACTCGAAATCACGGTTGTGGATGCTCGTTCCCGCCAACACCCGGCTCGCCTCCCGGATCCGATCGGCCTGTACCCAATCGGGATCCGCGTATCGACCGATCGGGACGTTGAATCCACCATCGGCGTTTTCGCGGTAGAGTCCGTTATAACAGGTTCGATTGAGATAGGCGAGAAGTGCCGCCTCCTCGAGCGGATCGAACTCGTGGCCGTAGGGGCGCCTGTTGAACCGGGCGCGTTGTTGATAGTAGTAGTTCGTCACCTCCGTCCCCCTCGACGTCGTCTCGGCGAAGGCCAACTCGGGATCCGGATCCGATTCGGGATCCTTGAACGTCCGGAGGCGATCGATCAACGCCTCGGGCCGGGATTTGACCTGTTCATAGAAGTTGACGAGCCGCGGGTTGGCGTCGTTTACCGTTCCATCCTCGGGTTCGAGATCGAAAAAGACTGCCCCGCCGCCGAGGAAGGGCTCGTGGTAACGACCGTAGACGGTCGGGAAGCGGCGGGAGAGCGCAGCGAGCAACTGACGTTTGCCGCCGGCCCACTTCAAAACTGGCTGTGCCATCTCCGGTCGCCAGTCGAGTGCGGACCGGGATAAATACCTCGTCCATCGCGGCGGGAGCCGTCGGGATGGCCCTCCGTCGCGGCACGATCGCGACCGTACCGTTTTGTACGATCGGCGCACATCCTCGAACGTGATACCGGACGCGGAGTTCGGCTACGAGTTGCTCGTCTGCCGGTGGGCGGAGCTCGCCTGGCATCCGGACGGCGAGTCGAGGCCGGCGATCGTCGCCCGTCAGATCGGGACACAGGAGCGTCGCTGGGACGTCCTCGTCGTCGAAGTCGATCCCGCGGGACTTCGCCGTCGCCGGGCGTTCGGCGAGCGCGAACTCGATCGAGAACTGCTCGGGATCGTCCGCGAGGCGCCGGGCGACTGGGCGTGGTATCGTGATGTCCTCCCCGAACCGGACTATCCCTGGCGATACGTTCGGGAAGCGATCCATCGAGCGGCCGACCGCGATCTGATCGACGAGCGGAGTCGGAAGGGACGGATCGAGATCCGACGCCGAAGACCGTATCCGGACTGGATACGCCGGATCGTCGCGATCGAAAACAAACCCGACCTCACCGCCAGTGCCGCCACCAGACTGTCGGATCAGCTCGCATACGACGTCGAGGTGGGTCTCCTCGATGAAACGTGGCTTGCCACCGAGACGACCGGCTCCCGACTCGAACCCGCGCTCCGTCGGGAGATGCCCGTCGAGGCCGGGATCCTGATCACGGACCTCGCCGCGGGCGTGACACCTGCGGCGGCCGCAGTCGAGTGGCTCCCGAGCGATCTCGGACGGTCGCATTCCGGCGATCGACGTGGAAACGCCGGTGACGGACCCGGCAGTGATCAAGAGCGGGAGCAAGAACGGACACAAAATCGGGAGCGGGAACTCCGGCGGCTCGTCCTGGCCGAACGCGCATACGGCCGCGGCTGGCGATCCTTCCACGAGACGATGCGACCGGACTGCCGCCACTTTCGACTCGATCGGGCGGGCGAGGCGTTGCTGCCCGAGTGTGCCGCGAAGGGACGGTGTCCGACCGCACGCGAGTGTTCGGGCTCCTGTGCATCCTTCTCGCCGGAGCCGCCCGGGTGGCGCACGAAGGGATGGCCCATCGAAGGGGGTCCCGGGAACGGAATTAGGCGGCTACTCGATCGCCGCCGTGATCGCGCTCGCTACCGGACGGTTCGTCGGTGATGCGCCCTCGAAACGGGGTCCGAACGGAACCGCCGCCGGATTCGGAAAACGGGCGTCGTCTCGACGCTCCGCTTTCGATCACCTTGGACGGACCACGGATAAACCACGCACCAGCACCCTGGTAGCGCCAACGGTGTCCACGGTCGATTCGACGATCCGAGTCGTCGATCATCCGAACTCGACGGTGACCGAGTTCTCCGTGACGTGGAGATAGGTGACGTATTGTCCCTCGCCGGTGCGATCGTACTCGAAGGTCACGCTGGAGTCGTCGTCGATGTTCATCGAGTTATTGTCGTTGTTCCCCTGTCCTTGATCGCGACCCCACGTTGCCTGGAGCTCGAAGGAGGGCCCCAACCGATCGAGGTAGTCCCGGACGAACCAGTCCGGTTCCAGCGTCTCCCCGGCGATTCTGGATTTCGTGCCTTCGGAGGTGTTTATCTCGGCCGGCTCCGTGTAATCGCTCCCCCAGACGTCCTGATACTCGACCGCGCTTCCGGGATCCTCGTTGACGTAGGTAAACGCTTCCGTGCTGGTGAAGTCGATCTTCAACATCCCGTCCTGGCAGGTGGCGAAATCTCCACCCGTCACGCCGGAGGAATCCGCGAGTTTCCAGTGGTGGGCGACGTCACCGTCGGTATAAAGGACGCGCGCGTCGAAGGTCGCATCACAGACGTCTTCGCTTCCCTGTCCCTCATCGAACTGGATGACTGTCTCGAAGTACTGATCGTCGCGTTTTCCGTGGAAGCTCACCCAACCCTGATTGGGCTGATCGACGTCGAACGTCGTGGAGAACGCCTGCAGTGCGTCCCGCTCGGTGAATCCATCGACGGGGATCTGCTCGCCCGCGCCAGGAAGATCGAAGATGCCGCCCGTTCCGGCGGTCTCGAGTTCGAGTACGACCGTCTTTTCGGAATCGACGTCGTCGAGGACCTCGGCGGGAACACGCTCGGTCGGAATGTCAGCGGTGTCGACGACGCGCCCATCAGTTCGGCGCTCGAAGTACTCACGCCATCCGTCGTGATACTCGCTCTCGACGACCACGACGACGGTCCCGTTCTCCACCGGGTTGTGGGCCGTTTCGTCATCATCGGCGGCGGTCGGGTCCGGAAACGTCCGGGTCGTGTCTCCGCCCTCGACGCGGATCCGAGCGGACCCGGAGGCCGCGGCCGTCTCGCCGGCAGTCACCGAGACAATGGGGAGAGTCAACGTCGCACCGCGATAGTGAAACTCCGGGGGAGAGACCATCTGTGCCGGGTTCTCACCCTGCTTTCGCCAGACTCCGCCGCCTTGATAGGCCGTAACTCGGTCGTCGTTTCGGTGTGTTACCTCGCCGAGGGTGCTGTTTGCGACCTGGTCCACCTGATCTGCCCCGCTGGCGTTGACGTGGTAGACCTGCATTCGGCCCGTCTCCTCGGTGACGCCGATCGTGCCCTGCGTCTCGCCGGTCGCCATCGATTGGCTGCCGGACTCGCCGAGGGAAGCCATTGCCACCTTGGAGGCGAACTGCGTCATCACGTGTTCGCCGCGCTGGACGTCGGCCGCCTGCTGGGTGTCGCCGATCGCGGCGGACCCGAGCGTGACGACGGTAACCGTCCCGACGAGCGTAATCGCGACGATGAGCACGACCCCGACCGTCGCGCTAACCGCGCGCTCGTCGTCCCGAATCCCCCCGAGAGCGCGCCTCATGGTCTCGTTTACGTCCGGACAGGGGTTAAGGGTATGGTCCCGACCGGATCCGTCGCGACGCTCCGCTCGATCGTCCTCGCCGGTCATTCGATCTGCCCCCGCTCGATTCGGAGTCCCTCCCCCTCGACGTACCGTATCACGACCGGTCCGCCGTCGATCGAGCGGTCGCTTACTGGGGTGAAGCTTCGGAATCGGACCGTGTGTGTGATCGACCCATCGGATCCCTCCAGTTCGATCGTGTTCGTGTACGGGGGGCCATCGGCTCCGCCAGTGACGCTGATCGCATATCCACTGGACGCGATCCGCTTCGGCGCATCGATGGCGACCGCGACGGTAACGTTGCCCCCGCCTGCCGCCTCGACGAGCCGATCGGCATCCGAATAGCCGGTTGCGATCCGCTCGCCGGACGCCTCGAGGCCGCTTGTAACCGCCGTGTCGTGCTGGTTCTCAAGGGTGGATCCTCCGGCGATGAACAGCCCGGAGATGAGAAGGGACGCGATCATGAGCCCGAGAACGTATCCGATCGTCGTCGAGACGGCTCGATCGGTTCCGGCGATCGGAACGGCCCGTCTCAGGAACTCGACGACCGCTTCGATCGTTCCGTCAGGACGCATTGTAGGGTGCCTCCTCGGGAGCGATCCGGGTCCCGTTTCGGTAGCGAACGGCCTTCGAACGGCGAATGACGTCGTACTCGACGTCGTAGATCGCATCATCGGCGGTTGGCGATCCGGAGGCGTTTGGATCCTCGTTGAACCGGTTCGCGTCCATCCCAGCGTCGCCGGTCGTCGAGGAGATTGTGAGGGTGTACGTGCCGTTCATCGTTCCGGGATTGTGATACGTTATCTCGTGTCCCGGGCCGACCGATTCAAAAAGGGAGACGTCGAACGCCTCGGTCGAACCGGGAGCACTTGCGGGCGCGATCGTGATGTTCGAATTCGTCGAGTCGCCGGTGAGATTCACATGGAATTCCGAATCGGAGACGCACTCACGTTCGACCCCGTCCGTCCCGTCGTGGACGAGCGCGCAACCGTCCCCGGAGGAAGTCCGATAGAGATGGAGGTAGTACGTCTCGTTCCCGGTGAACTCGATGAAGAACGTCTCCGTGACGTTCACTGGGTCGGTGTCGTTGAGGGTCGCGGCGGTCCCGTTCGTCGGTTCGGCCTCGATCGTGTACTTTCGAACACGTGTCGAGTCGGCAAGGGTCCACTCCGTGGTCGTGTTGTCGTCGACGGGATAGAAGTTCTCGCCAGTCGTCGAGTTGTGTTGGATCCGGGTGCCGTTCGTGATGGTGACGTTCTCGATCGACACCATCGTCCCGCGGATCGCGGCGTGTTCGGCGGAGGCGGACTCCCAGGCGTCAATTCCCTCGGAGAATTCCGTCCACAGTTCGTCGTGAGCGACGTCGGTTCCCTCGCTGTAATCGTTCGTCTCGGCGAGTACCACCTCAATGGCGTCGTGAGCGGCGTCGTCGTACTCGATCGTCGCCGCGACGTCCGATCCTGAGTCGCGCGTCGCGAGGTTCCCCGTGTAGATGACGGAGTTTAAAAGCGCCGCGAGGGCGAGGAACAACACTGCAAGGACGATCGCGCCCACGAGAAACAGCTGTGCGCGGTCCGTTCGGTCTGCGATCGCTCCCGACCCCGCGGGTTCGCGAGAGGGCACCGATCCATTCACATCCGCCATACGACGACCTCCACTTCGATCACGTTGAAGAGATCGGAGTCGACGTCGGTCTCGTTGTCGATGTCATGGGTGGTGAAGTACGTCCGATCGCCGGCAGCGACGGCGTCACCGATCGTCTCGCCGGTCGGGTTTCCATCCGAGTCCAGAAGCCCATCCGATTCCCGGAGAGTGACCTGCCAGGTCGCCGTCGAGGAGTGGTCACTCGGCGTGCCGAGGTTGATGAGGGGTTGTGATCGGCGCTCACCGGACCCGCGCATGTAATGGAGATCGACGTTGACTGCGATCCCCCGCTCCAGAAAGGTCTCCTCAAGTGCTGCTCCGAACGTGGTGTTCGTCGGAAGCCGCCCGTCGTACTCGCCGTCGTCGCCATCGGCGCCGTGGAACCGCTCCGCGTCGCTGGAAGCGTTGTAATAAAGCAGCAGCTCCCTGACCGAGCCGTTCGCCGCCTCGGCCTCAAGGAGGCCTTCCGCGACGTTCGCCTGCTGGTTCTGAATGTGCTGGTTCGAGGTACTCCCCGAAAGAGGGGTCACCGCGGTTACCTGAAGCGCAAAGAGGATCGCCGACAGGAGGACGATCGCGGCCGCGACCGCTTCGAGGGTGTGTGCCTGGCCCCGATCCGTCGAGGAAGTCGATCGACGCATCGTCACCACACCCGTACCACGAGCCGGTGGCTTCGTCCGTCGAGCAATACGACCTGTCTGGACACGGTTACCTGTGATCGACCGGCTGCCGACGGTCCCGCACGAAGCGGCGTGTTCCCCCCGTCATTGAGCGTCGCGGTCGTCCCGTCGTACTCGAGGGTGGCGATCCCGCCGGTGCGCTTTTCGATCGTGACGTTGACCGTGTGATCGGTCGCAAACGTCGATTCGAGGTCGGTGTCATCACCGTCGAAACGGCAGGCGTCGGTTTCAGTCGCTCCATTCTGTATCTGGGTGAAGAATGCGGCGGTACAGACCGGATCGATCGTCCGACCGTCCGACGGATGGCCGAGAAGGTCTCCGGCGAGCATCGCGGCGAATCGATCGGCCGCCTGCGTCGGATCGACGGCCTCGAAGGGCGCAAGCATTCCGGAGACGAACGCGATGACGAACGCGACGACGACGAGAAAGACGCTCGCGCCGATCGCGAAATCGAGCGTCGTCTGTGCGCGCCAGCGGCCATCCGGGAGCGGTGGTGTCGGGAGAGACATACCTACCAGTCACCCCACGTAGATCCAGGTGGCAAGCGCGATCGTCATCAGTATCACCACGAATTTCACGCCCGATATGATGTCGGCGTTTCGGATGTAGCCGCTTATGAACCCCGAGAGGATCGCCTGGATGGTAACCGCATGAAAGAACAGAAGCGAGAGTAGCGCCGGATCGACGCCGCCGCCGAAGTTCATGTCGCCGGCCCCGCCTCCACCTCCCCCGCTACCGGAGTCGACGAGCTCTGCCATCACGTCGATGAACTGCGTTTGCAGGATCGCCATCACGCCGAGAAGCGTCACGTAGGTCATAAGGATGATCGCGATCTGCATCCTGGTTCGCGACCGCCGCTCGCGATCGATATCGTCCTGGTTCTCGGAGGCCTGTGCTGCCGTCGTCAACACGTCGGTGATCTGCGAGGAGGCTTCCTGGGCCTCCGAGATGAGCTTTACCGTCCGTGCGAGCCGGGGAATGTGATACTTGTTGTTGAACTCGACGAGCGCCTCCCGAAGGCTCATCCCGTAGTTGACCTTCGCGTACATCACCTCGAACTCATCGGCGAGGCGGCCCGAGGAGGTGTCCGCGATCATGTCGATCGATTCCAGAAGCGTCTGTCCGGTATCGTTAGCTGACGAGAGCTTTCGAAGGTTCTCCGAGAGCTTTCCGACGACCGCCCCTCTGGACCGCTCGTGCCACTCGTGAAAGAACGCAAGCGGCAGGAGCGTGAGGTACACCGGAATGTATACCCACAGGACGGTACTCCAGATCGGCTTTGCGATCCACGCGTCGACCGACAGCGGCGCCGCCCCGACGGCGATCGCGCTCGCGATCAACACGGTTGCTGCTGGAATCGTCAACGCCAGCGTGTAGATCGGATTCTCCTTGAAAAACAGGTGTGGGCTGTGCAACAGCTGTTTCGTTTTGTAGGTCCCCTCCCGGTCCTTGACGCGATCGAATAGGCTGAATCGGCCGACAAATCCCTCGATGAGACCGAGGTGGAGTAGTCCCTCCTTGCTTTCGGTTTCGAGCCGATCGCTCGTCCCCTGCGGGTGGAGGTATCCGTCGCCGGGTTCGTCCTGTTTGACCGTCGAGACGAGCACCAAAAAGCCGATTCCGGTGAGCGGGATGAGGACGTAGACGGTGCCATAAAGCAGCCGGTCGTCGGAGTCGCCCATCATTCCCATGATGACGAGGATGATGATGAGAAGGAGCGGAAAAAGCGACAGCGTCATGTACATCTCCCCGAACAGCTCCAGCGTTTCGAGAGTCATCTCGCGTTGCTGTTTGGCGGTTCGAAGGTGCTTTTCCTTTTTGTCGTTCAGGAAGTGCTCCATGTCGCCGCCGGAGTTGATGATCGAGAGCATGTCGGTCAAAAACTGCGCGAGTTCGTCGGAGGGCGTCTCGATCGCCTGTTTGCGGATCGCGTTCCGATAGTCGGTCCCGAAATACTCCGTCTCGTTGACGATGCTTTGAAACTCCCGTGAGACCTCCCCGTAGGTATCCTCGGCGTCCGCCATCGATCGGAGGATTTCGAGTTGGTTGAGCCCCCCGACCGAGAGCGCGTACATGAACGACACCGAATCAGAAAGCAACATGTTGATCTCGCGTTTCCTGGCCGACGATCGCGAGTACGGTATCGAAAGGACCCCGCCGAATCCCGCCGCGAACCCGATCGAACCGAAGACGATCCCGGCGAGGAACACCGCCGTCGGCACGATGAGCGAGCGCATGAACGCGGCGACGCTCGGGTCGGAAACGGGGATCCCGAGACGGAGCGCCTCAGGGTCGACGATCCCGAGCGCGAAGACCGAATAGCTCACGAACGTTCCGACGGCCCAAAGCGACAGCCCCGAGATGATCCCAAGCGCAAGCGCCTTGGAGATGAACAGCTCGACGGTGTCGGCCATTCTCGCCTCCGTCAGCTTCGTCTCGATGTCGGCGACAAGATCGCCGTCGGAATCGAAGAGCAACTGGAAAACGGGGTAGAATAACTCCCCGAGTACGTCGAGCCCCCCCGACTCACCCTCCACTTCCGTGCCAAAGCTCATGGCCGTTCACCCGAAGGGTTCCGTTCCGGTATCGCGGTCACACACGAGTCAGTCACTATTGTCCTCCGGTGTTTTGAACCGCCACTCGTCGATCTCGGCTGTGTCGTCATCGTCGCCCTGATCGCCGTCGTTATCGTCCTCATCATCGACATCCCTGTCGCCCTGACCACCATCCTCATCGTCGTCCCGATTTCTGTCCCCATCGTCGGGACCCCTGTCGCCCTGAGCGCCGTCGTTATCGTCCTCATCATCGACCCCCCTGTCATCCCGATCGCCCGTATCGGCCACATCGTCCCGATCACTCCTTTCGTCCTCGGCGTTTTCGCTATCCTCCCCACCTAGGATGACTCCCGTACCGTCGCCGACGCCAGCACGTCCGTCATCCGTATCCCCGGAAGTCGGTTCCGCCGGGTCGGGTTCCTCGCGATCGAGTTCGATCGATGGCTCCGAATCGACTTCGGTGCGATCGGCTGTTCCGGACGATTCCGTCCGGTCCGTCTCGTCGCCGGTCGATCGTGGGGGATCGTCGCCGACGTCGGTCGAGGCGTCGGTGGAATCCGATCCGGTCGAGGCGTCCGGGTTCGAGAGATCCAGCGGTTCCCGGAGGTCATCGTCAGATTCCTCGGAATCGTCCGAGGTCGAATCAGCGGCTGCGATCGATTCGTCGGTTCCCGATCCGAACTCGTCGGCCCGCTCGGAGTCGTCGGAAGTCGCGGACGGCTCGTCGTCCGCTTCGGATTCCGGGTCCGCGGACTGTACGTCGCTTCGGAGGTCGTCCGCGTCCGTCATGGCACTGAGATCGTCCGCGTCCGTCGTGGTGTCTCGATCGTCTTGGTCGTCGTCATCATCAGGCTTCACCTCGACGTCGGCTTCCGGTTGTACCTCGACGAGCGCCTCGGCGACGGAGTCGGGGACGGTATCGCGATAGCGTTCAAAGATATCCTCGGCCTCTTCGAGGATCGCCGCGGCCTCCCGTTTGCCCTCCTCGTCGGGGTCGGGGCGGGGAACCATCGCCTCGGTTTCGGCTTCAACGTTGATCTGCACCGACTCCATCTCCCGGAGGTCCTCAAGCGAGCGTTTCAGGTCATCGTTGGCCATCAACGCGAGGATCGTCTCCGGATCGTTGATGAACGCCTGGGCGGTCGCGGCCACCTCCGCATAGGTGTTGAGGTCGTGATCGATGAGGTACGCCAAGACGATGCGGCGTTTAAACATCTCCTCGGAGAGCGTTTCCTGGGTCCAGCCGCGATCGAATTTGATCTCCTCAAGAGTGTTCGACTCGCCCATCTGGAGGAATTCGTCCGTCTCGGCCTGCCACTGATAGACGTCCTGGACGTTGATCTCGTCGTTTTCGGCGTCGTAGTGGTTGATCTCGGTGATCGATTTGTTTCGGCGGACCTTCCGACCCTGGACCCGTGTCGACGTCTGAATCGAGACGAGATCGAGGGCGGTGAACATCGTCTTCGAGACGTTGATCGGGTCGGTGGTGAACCGCTTGAGAACCTCGCCGACCGAGTCGGCGTGGAACGTCGTATAGGTCGTGTGACCCGTCGACATAACCTGAAAGAGGGTTCGACCCTCCTCGCCGCGGATCTCGCCCATCACGATGTAGTCGGGACGCTGTCGCAACGCCGCCTCGAGCAGGTCGAACTCGTCGACATCGCCTTTGTCGTCGTCGCTAAAGGACGGGCGCGTCACCGAGGCGATCCAGTTGCGCTGGGGGAGTTCGACCTCCCGGGTGTCCTCGATCGAGACGATCTTCGAGTTCGACGGGATGAAAAGCGAGACCGCGTTCAGGCTCGTCGTCTTTCCGGAGGCGGTACCGCCGGCGAAGATGAGCGATTTGTGGTTCTCGATACACAGCCACAGGAAGGCCATCTCGTCGAGCGAGAACGTCCGCCAGTTGATGAGATCGACCGGCGTGAACGGGACGTCCTTGAACTGCCGGATCGTGTAGTTCGTGCCGTGATCGGAGACCTCCTTGCCGAGGGTGAGCTGTGCACGCGACCCGTCGGGGAGAGTACAGTCGACCTGTGGGGATCGCTTCGAGATCCCCTTGCCGGATCGCTGTGCGAGTTTGACGACGAAATCGTCGAGTTCCGTTCGTTCGTGATGGATGTTGGAGATGATCTGCTCGTATTCGGAATGATAGACGAACACCGGCGAGTTGTATCCGTCACACGAGATATCCTCGACGTTGATGTCGAATTTGATCGGATCGATCCGCTCGTAGCCGATGAAGTCGCGCTGGAGAAAGTACAACAGTTTTTGGACCTGATACTCGGTGAGCGTCTCCGGATCGTCGTCAAGGACCGCCGACTCCGGACGAGCGGAGAGTCCCTCGATGTACTCGACGGTCTCGGAAGCGGATTCATACCCGAGAGCCCCCGCGATCCGGGCGGCGATCCCGTCGGTTGGCTCAAATCCGAATCGATCGAGAACGCTCGCGAGCGGACCCGACTCCGATTCCGAGGAGTACAGGTCGTACCGATCCAAAAGCGTGTACGTCTCCTCGGCGATCACCTCGCGTCGGAAGTCCTCGTCGCCGCCGGCGATCGACTCGTCGGCGTATTTGATCGAGGTCCGGAGCTTGCCGGTGAGATACGACTGCAGCTCCGTTTCGATCTCGGTCATGTACGGCTGGATCGCGTAGTACTTCCGCTCGTTTTCCTTCGTCGAGTGGAAGATGATCACGAACGCGTACGGCTCGTTCACCCAGTAGCGTTCCAGTTCCTGAAAGTGGGACTTCTTCGTGTTCGGGACCGACTTTTCGAGATCATATCGGTTGACGAGTGTTGTGGTCCCGTCGGGATCCGAGAAGAACGCGTCCTCGTCGATATCGTCGGCGACGTTGACCGTTCGCTCGTCGACGATCTCGTCGAGATCGGAGCCCGTCTCGCCGGCGGCGGCCAGGACGCTTTCGATCGCCGTCGGATCGAATCCGAGATCGTCCGACGGGTCGAAGGTCTCGGGCTCGCCGTCGGCGGTCGTCGGCGGATCCCCGGCCGCGTCATAAAAGTACTCGCGTTTGTACTCCTCCCACGTGTAGTAATCCTTCTTGACGGGCGTCCGATCGAGGTCGTATCGATCGCTACATCGGACCCGAACCGTCTCGCCGACCGACGCCGCGACCCCGATCCGATCGGGAAGCATCTCCGGATCAAACCCGAGAAAATCGGCTGGATCGATCCCGACGCGGTCCCAGTCCGTCTCGGAGGGAGGAGCCTCCGCGTCCGCGGTAGGTCGCTCGCGGAGGCGATCGGCCGCGTCCTCGTGGCCGTGCTCGCGCAGGAACGCCTCCCAGGTGTACTCGCCAGCGGTCGTGCCGTCCCCCCGTCCGGACGTCGGTGACGGCGATGACCCATCCGATTCAGGATCGACATCGCCGTCGACGTCCTCAATTGCCATGGTCCGAACCAATCGCGGCAGAGCCAAAAAGGCTTCCACCGTTCCCGTCAACGAGCCAACGAGAGCGCCGAACGCGGCCGGATTGGGTTCGAGTTACGGTAATAGGCCGTTCCCGACGTCGGTGGTGAGGAGGTCGTTTCCGGCGTCGGTAGTGACGTGGTCGTCCCCGACGTCGCATGGGTGGTTCGCATCAGTCTCCGTGTGTCAGGTCCCGTGTATCTCGCACGGAGTGTCCCGTTCATCCCGGGGCATAAGGTGGCTCGCCGCTTGTCCCTCTCCCGACCCGCGAGGTTTTTCGCGGCAGGAATCCGATGAGGTGATGTGGCACCGATCGGTCGACTCCGCGATCCCGACGTTCGACGTCGAATCCGAGAGGCGTTCGCCCGGGAGTTGCTTGGCGATCCACGGAGCTTGACGAGCGTGCTCGCGATCTGTGCCGTCGGCATCCTCGTCGGGGGTCGCTATTACGTCGCGACGATGGCGTCCGTTCCGACGCTTTTGTGGCCACTATATGCCGACTCGCCGATGGCGCTCGCGCTCGCGATGCTTGCGCTCGCGACCCTGCTTCCGACGGTCGGAGCCGGCGAGGACGTGATCGAAGCCCCGGTCAATCGTCCGCTCGCGTACCTCCACACGCTGGCGTTCGTCTGGCTCGTGAAGTACGGTCTGTGGCCGCTTGCGGCGCTCCACATCCGCCCGGAGTTATATCTCGGAGCACCGAACGCGCTCATCTCCTACTGGGGGATCCTCCTCACGCACCTGGCGTTCGTCGGGCTCGCGTTACTCCTGCCCGCGATCGGGCGCACAACGCGGGGCGCGCTGGCACTCGCGATGGGGCTGTCGCTTCTCAACGACGTCGTCGATTACGGATTCGGCTATCACCCGCCGTTGCATTACGAACCCGGATTCGCCCTGCCGACGGCGACGGTCGTCGCGGGGGTGTTCGCGGTGGCGCTTGCCGCCCGGTCGTTCCGTCGGCTCGAGTCGTGAAATCCGTGTACCCGGGACCGAACCGCTCGACCGGAAGCCCGCAAGCGACGAGTTCGAAACGCCACGCGAACCACGAGAAGGGTTCAAGAAAAGACCGTTCTGTGGGAGTTCGAACCACAGACGAATCATCAGGGAAGGACGCGGCGGGAGTCCCGCAACCAAGCAGAATCTACGGACCAAAAGGAAGGACGCGGCGGGAGTCCCACAATCAAACAGAATCTACAGACCAAAAGGAAGGACGCGGCGGGAGTCCCGCAAGCGAACGCAGTGAGCGAGTGGGACTACGCCGCGTCCGCGAGCGAAGCGAGCGGACGCGGCGGGATTCGAACCCGCGATCGAGAGGTTAGGAACCTCTCGCCCTATCCACTAGGCCACGCGTCCAATCAAAAGGAGATAGGCCCGGACGAGTGGATCACGACGACGTCTCGGAGGTCGTCTCGGATTCGGATTCCGTCTCCGGTTCCGTCTCGTCTACGTCGTCGGCATCGGTCGTTTCTGTACGCTCGGTCGACTCGGTCGTCTCGGATTCGGAGTCCGAGTCGGGCTCGCCTTGCATCTCTTGAAGCTCCTCTTCGACCTCCTCGCGTCCCTTCTTGAACTCGCCCATTGCCTGACCGGTGGAGCGAGCGAGTTTCGGGATCTTCTGGGCCCCGAACAACAGGACGAGGACGAGCAGGATGATGAGCAGTTCGGGACCGACTGGAAGCGGGCCGAACAGTGGAATCGAGGGTATCATCTCAACTCGCAGTAGCCCGGTTATTATTATATGCCTTTTGCTCCCGGGGGGACTATTTCGCCCATCGACGATCGATCACGGCCGCTAGCGCGCCACCGCTCCGTCGAAGCCACAACGGTAAAACCCTCTGCGAACGACCGATCGATATGGTAACCACCGGCGATACCGCACCCGATTTCGAGGCGACGCGCGTCGGGGACGACGTCGAACCGATGCGGCTGTCCGACAACCTCGGCGACGGACCGGTCGTGCTCGCGTTCTTCCCGGCCGCGTTCACCGGAACCTGTACGACCGAATTGTGTACGCTTCGCGACCGACTGGACCGGTTCGAGGCACTGAATGCGACCGTCTTCGGGATCAGCACGGATCTGCCCTACGCGCTCTCGGAGTTTCGTACTCAAGAGGAGTTTACCTTCGACCTGCTTAGCGACGCCGGCCACGAGGCGATTGCCGCCTACGATGTCGTCGACTCCTTCGATCACGTGGGGATCGACGAGATCGCCCGCCGGTCGGTATTCGTGATCGACGACGGAGGGACGATCGTGTACCGCTGGCTCGCCGACGAGCCTGGCCACGAACCCCCCTACGACGACGTCGAGGCTGCAGTCGAGGAGGCTGCCGCCGAAGCCACTTGACGACGGCGCACCGAGCCTGACGACGGCGCGCTGACCTGCAGGGGGGTTTTTATCTTCGGGAGCGCGAGCAACGAGACATGGATGACGTCGACGACCAGCCGATGCAACGGCGGGAATACGACCCGGATATGGACCACGCCTTTCCCGACGAGCGCCTGAACGAGGTGCTTTCGGCGATCGAATCCGATCCGGAGATCGGGACGTATCTGAAGGCCCAAAACGTCAATGCAGTGGATAGAATGGGGTACAACGACCACGGAGAGAAACACATCGAGATCGTCAGAGACCGCGCGCTCCGGCTCTACGACCTGCTCAAACACGGTGGGGTCGAGTTCAACGGTGCCCGCGACCAGGGCCTCGAGGAGGCCGACGAATCCGTGATCATCGCGCTTGCGGCGACGCTTCACGACATCGGACACGTCGTCCATCGAGACGACCACACCTACTACTCGATACCGCTTGCGGCCGACCTACTCGACCGGTTTCTCGTCGACTTCTATGGGACCGAATCGGCCGTGCGCATGAAAGCGGAGGTATTACACGCGATCCTCTGTCACCACACCGAGGAGAATCCCCTTACGGAGGAGGCGGGTGTCATCAGGATCGCGGACGGACTCGACATGGAGCGGGGACGCTCGCGGATCCCCTACGAGAAAGGCGGCCGCGGCATCAACACGATCTCCTCGCAGGCGATCGAACGCGTTTCGTTGGCTCCCGGAGCCGATCACGCCGTCGAAGTGGAGATCACGATGAACAACGCCGCCGGCGTCTATCAGGTGGACTCGCTTTTACAGTCCAAACTCGAGGGGTCGCTTCTGGAAACGGACATTCGGATCGTCGCGATCAACACCAAAGGCGACGGCGAAGATCGGCTCGTCGAGCGGATCGAGTTGTAACGTTCCGTCAGGGGGCTTCGACGGCTCGCGATCCGAAACCGCCGATCGTCTACGCGCCGGCGATCCGGATGAGGTTGTATCCGGCCGCGAGACACGAGAGCACGCCGACGCCACCGAACATCACGGCCAGAACGACGTTACGATCGCGGTCGGCGATCGCGACCGGGATCGCGATGAGGACCATTCCGGCAAGTTTCGTCGCGAGCATCCCACGAACGAGACCGTATCGGTCGATGAAGTGCCTCCCGATCGGCGATCCCTCCACGAACGGGCCAAACGCGATCGCGACGTACGTCGTGGCGACGTCGGCCACCACACCCACGACGAACAGTCCGAGGCCTGCCACGAGGCGACGATCCATCGCTCGCGGATACGCGAGGGGTGCATAAGAAAACCACGGGGCGTCGATTTCCGCGCCGGAGTCGGCGGTGTCATCCCCCGACCAGCACGAGGATCAACGCGCCGGCCGCAACGAGCGTGATCACGAGCACGCCACGGCCGATGCCAAACCGTATCTCCGAGTCGATGCCAACCCGACGGGCCACGGACCGCGGATTCATCGCCGCCCACTCCAGGATCGCGACGGCTCGCATGGTCGCGCGATCGACGGCAGCCCAAAGTTCCGTCACGCCCCATATCAGCCCGCGACCGGCGTAGAAGAACGCCGGGTAGGTGACGGCGTCGACGTCACGGACGTGGTGGGCCAGCCAGCCGAGCGGACGCTTCAGAGAAAAGAAGGCGACGAATCCGACGGTCAACAGCGCGGCGGCTTCCCGGAGATGGCCCGTGCTGTATGGATGCAACTCCGCGAGCAGGGACTCCGTATGAGGCATCAATCCGATCAGCGTCTCATAGGAGAGACCGAGATACACGCAGGCGCCGGCGGCAAGCGCCATCCCGACCGTCTGGAAGGCCGTCGCATCGCGCGGCGAACTCGAGGCCGGGCCGTGGAAGAACGTGTAGTAACCGAGCTTGATGAACGACATGAACGTCCCGATCCCTCCCAAGATGAGCAGCCACCAGAGGAGCCCCTCGCCGAACAGGAGCTCGAACTGGTGGAGTTCGTGAGCGGAATCGATCACCATTCCCTTCGAGATGAAGCCGTTGAACCCGGGCACGGCCGTGATCGAGGCGGCACCGATCACGTAGAGCAAGAACGCGATCGGCATCGTTCGCCAGAGGCCGCCCATCTCCCTGATGTCCTGTTTCCCGGTTCGGTAGATGACGACGCCAAGTGCCATGAACAGGAGGCTCTTGTAGAGGACGTTGTTGAGCAGGTGGGCGAACCCGCCCGCGAGCGCCTTCTCGCCGACGTAGCCTGCAAGGCCGATCCCGGCGAGCATGTATCCGACCTGCGCCTGGATGTGGTAGGAGAGGAGCCGGCGCGGGTCGTACTGCAACAGCGCGAAGAAGGCGCCGTAGACGGCCATCGCACCACCGAGGTACGCCATCCACAGTCCTCCCTCGGGGAACGCCCGGTACAGGACGTAGACGGCAGTCTTCGTCGTGAACACCGACAGGAACACGGAGGCCGCGATGTGCGGACGCGGGTAGGTGTCGGGCAACCACGTGTGAAGCAGGATGAACCCACAGTTGATGCCGATCCCGATCGCCGCAAGCGGTGCGGCCGACGCATGAATCCCCGTCTCGGCGGTGAACAGGAAGCTCTCGACGGTGCCAAAGTGGACCACGACGGCAGCCAGCAACAGTGTGCCGCCGATCCCGTGGAAGATCGCGTATCGGAAGCCAGCCCGGACCGCCTTGCCGCCGTGATGCCAGACGAGTAGCGTCGAGGTGACGGCCATCAGCTCCCAGAAGAAGACGAGCGTGAGCCAGTCACCGGCATAGACGGTTGCGACCGTCGAGGCGACGTAAATCAGCGCAAGCCCCGTCATCCATTTGGGTGCATCGCTGCCGTACGCGTAGGCCACTGCTGCGGTCGCGAGGAATCCGATCACGACTCCCATCAGTCGCGAGAAGTCGTCGACGTTCAGGAAGACGACGTCGAACCCGAGGAACGTCGTCGCCAGATGGGGACCGTAGACCCCCGGGTCAAAGGCGACCGCCTGCAGGAAGACGAACGCGGTCGCAGCCGCCCCGAGAAGATGGCCGATCCGCCGGGGAAGCACGACGACGAGGAGCGCCGCGACGGCCACGAGTGCATACGAGGGGAGCGAAAGCAGGGACGGGGGAAGCGAATACGCCAGCGACTGGAGGACGAGCGACCCAGTCATGGACTCACCCCCGCACCCTCGAGACGCGTCTCGACGATGAGTTCGATCAACTCCAGGAATCCGGTCTCGGTCGGCACGATCCCCACGAGTACCGCGAGCATCATCGCCGTGAGGATCGGTGCGAGCATGAACCACGTCGTCTCACGCCCGAGCAGGGCGTCGAGACCGCGGATCGACGTCCAGCCACCCGGGGGCGGTCCACCGTGGTGGTCGTGGTCGGCGTGCTCGTCATGCTGTTCATCGTACTGTTCGTCATGCTGCTCGTCGTGATCGTGACCTGCGTGCGCCTCCGGTTCACCATCCGCCGTGGTCCCGGGACTCGATCCTTCAAAACGCACGTCCGCATCGGAGGGTTTCATGTCCACCGCGTAATCTCCGGTGTCGATCCGTTCCGCTGGCTCGGAGAAGTCGCGATCACGGACGTCGAAGTCGGGCCGAACGACGCCGTCCTCCTCCAGTGCGACGTCCTCGGCATCGGGGATGGTCTCCTCGACACCCTCGTCAGCATGGTCGCCCCGACCCTCAGCACGGTCATCGTCGTGATCGTCGCGTTCGCCACCGTCAGCCCGGGCCGACTCCACGGTCGAGGTCGTTCGCCCGCCAAGCGGGAAGTCGACGAGCGGTTTGGCGTCGTGAGCCTCCTCCGACTCGAAGAAGGCAGTATAGACGACTGGCCAGAAGTAGGCGATGTTCAACACGCCGGAGAGCAACAGCGCACCCGCCAGATAATAGCCGACCGGCGAAAACGCCGCCCCCATTTGTACGCCGCCGATGAGCATATAGTACTTGCTCACGAACCCGGCGACGAGCGGGATACCGGCCATCCCGGCGGCGGCGACGGTAAAGGCACCCATCGTCACCGGCATCCGCTTTCCGATCCCGGCCATCTCCGAGATGTAGTCCGTGTGGGTTTCGACGTGGATACTGCCGGCACAAAAGAACAGCGTGAGCTTCATGAACGCGTGTGCGGGGATGTGAAGGAGCGCACCGACGAGCCCGTACCATCCGAACAGACCCAATCCGAGCAGGATGTAGCTGAGTTGGCTCACCGTCGAGTAGGCGAGCCGCTGTTTCAAGTGGTCCTTTCGCAACGCGATGACGCTCGCCGCGGTTAGAGTGAACGCGGCCGCCACTGACAGCCAGAGCCCGACGCCGAGATCGAAGACGATCTCGGGCCCGAAGACGTCGAGAACGACCCGCGAGACGCCGAACGCGCCGGATTTAACCACCGCGACGGCGTGCAACAGCCCCGACACGGGCGTCGGGGCAACCATCGCCTCGGGGAGCCACTGGTGAAGCGGCATCATCCCAGCCTTCACGCCGAAGCCGACAGCGAGCAGAACGAAGGCGATCTTCGCCATCAAGGGGTCGGTGCTCGCCGCCGTTGCGAGCGCGTCGATCCCGCCGGCCGAAAAGGAGACGGTCGGCTCGCCGACGAGGCCGGTGAGCCAGTAGATCAGCACGGTCCCCGCGAGCACGAGCACGCCGCCGCCGAACATGGTATAGGCGAGATACTTTCGCCCGGCCGATCGTGCCTCCTCGGTCTCGTCATGGGCGACGAGGGGGTAGGTGGCGATCGATAACAGCTCATAGAAGACGAAGATGGTGACCAGGTTGCCGGCGAAGGCGATCCCCATCGTCGTCGACAACGAGAGGGCGAAGGCGGCGAAATACCGCGTCTGATTGGGCTCGTCGAGCCCGCGCATGTAGCCGATGCTGTAAAGCGAGGTCACGATCCACAGCCCGCTCGCGAGGAAGGCGAAAAGCATCCCGAGCGGGTCGGCCCGCAGGGTGAACTCGATCCCCGGCAGGAACGTCACGAAGTTCGTGACGTAGACGGTCCCGCCGAGCACGCCCGGCAGCATCGAGGCGACGGCCCCGAACTTCGCGAGGGCGGCGAGGATCGTCACGCCCTCACGGACGTCCGGCCAGCGATAGGTGGCGATGATGAATCCGGTCGCGACGAACGATACGAGGACGGCGAAAATCGGTCTTGGGTCTGCAAGTTCGGTCATTTAGAACATCCTCCCGAGGAACGGTTCGAACAGATCGTATGCGGTGAAGCCGGCGAATCCGAGCACGACCGCCGTGAGCGTGACGGCGACGAGGACGACGAACGCGCCGGTTGGGATCTCCCGGATCTGCGAGGCCGGTGATCGTTCGACGGACGCGCGTCCACCATCGGTCGCGGAAGTCGGTGCTCCGGACGTGGCCAATGGCGACGATGACCCACCGGAGTCGACCTCAAGACCGGCGAAGTAGAGTCGTTCGACGATCCGGGCGACGTATGCGAGCGTGAACAGCGTGCTCAGAAGCATCACGACGGCGATCGCGAGTCCGGCGGGATCGCCGGACCCGGCAACCTCGACGGCACCGAGCACGATATACCACTTTCCGAGCAGGCCGACCGACGGGGGGATTCCGACGAGTGCCAACCCGAGAACGACGAACGCTCCCGAGACGTACGGCGCACGCCGTGCCAGGCTCGCGAGGTCGTGAATTCGGTGGACATCGTAGCCGTAGGCCAAAAGCCCGATCGCGAGGAACAGTCCAAACTTAAGTAGGCCATGTCCGAGCAGGTGGATTATCCCGCCGAGCAGAGCGGTCTCGTTCCCCAACGCGATCGCGGCGACGATCATGCCAAACTGGGCGACCGAGGAGTACGCGAACAATCGCTTGAGGTCGGACTGCATGACCGCCAGTGCGGAACCGAGGAGGATCGAGGTGCCGGCAACGAGCAATATTCCGTTCGTAATCACGGGATTCTCCGCGAGGAACTCGACGGTGAAGACGGTGTACGTGACGCGCAACAACGCGTAGGCGGCTGCCGTCGAGACAAGTGCGGAGATCAACGCGGTCACCGCATCGGGCGCACGCTGATAGGCGTCGGGCTGCCAGACGTGCAGCGGGAACAAGGCGATCTTCAACCCGAAGCCGACGACGATGAACGCATATCCCGCCTGCACGAGCGGATCGCCGTAACCGACCGCCGCGATACTCGCCTGGAGATCGAGCATGTTGAGCGTTCCCGTCGCGAGGAACGTGTAGCCGACGCCGACGAGGTACAGCGAGGCGCCGACGGTGCCGACTATCAGGTACTTGATCGACGCGTAAGCGCTGGCGCCCGACCGGTCCGCGGCGACGAGCGCATAGGTGGTCAATCCGACGATCTCTAAGAAGACGAATAGATTGAACAGATCGCCAGTGAGCGCCATTCCCATGAGCCCGCCCACCAACAGCAGATAGGCGGCGTAGAACGCGTTTCCACGCGGGCCGGCGACCCTCGAGAACACGAGTGTGGCCGCGGAGACGATCGCGATCAATGCGACCATCGCGGCCGACAACTCGTCGGCGATGAGTTCGATCCCGTAGGGTCGCTGCCAGCCGCCGAGCTCGTGGACGATTCCGATCGACGAGGGTGGGTCGAGGAACGCCGTCCGAACGACCGCTCCTGCCATCGCGAGAACGAAGAGGATCGTGACAGCAGCGATCGGCCAGCCGACGTCATCGTAGCGCAACCCGAAGGCGATCGGCATCGTCGCGGCCACGATCGGCACCACGATCAACGCGGGCAACAGAAGGTCGATCACGCCGCGTCACCTCCTTCTTTGCCCCCGGTGGACCGCTCGGTGGCCGGTGCTCCGGACGCGTCGGTTTCCCCGGGAAGAACGTCCTCATCGCGCATCACCTCACGGAGCGCGTCAGTTCGAAGCGTTCCGTACTCCGCGTAGATCCGCAAACAGAGCGCGAGCCCGACCGCGGTGAGACTCACACCGACGACGATCGCCGTGAGGACGATGACCTGCGGGAGCGGGCTCACGTGGACCGCCTCCGCTCCGTCGGCACCGTGGACGATCGGGATCGATCCGCCGCGCACGTACGCGGAGGCGATGAAAAACAGGAATATCGCCGTCTGGAAGAGGTTGAGACCGATGATCTTCTTGACCAGATGCTCGTTCGCGATCATCATGTACAGGCCGATACACAGCAGGATCGCGAACACGGCATAGGCGTGTCGCGTCATCAGCAGGTCGACGATGGTAAGCATGATGGCTGTCGTCATTCCTCGGTTTCCTCCGTCGGTTCACGGACGTTCGTATTCTCACGATCATCCGCTGTGGGCTGTTCGAACCGCAAGGTCCCGTTTCTTCCGTCAGTCTCGGCTTCGACGTCGGCGTCGAAACCGGCGGCTAACAGGAAGAACAACCCAACGAGAACGCCCGCGACGATCGGGGCGATCCCGAAGATCTCGATACCTTCCATTCCGTATTTTACCGGATGAGGGATCGGAAGGCGAGCGTATTCAAGGAACGTTCCTCCGCGAGCAAGCCCGACGATCCCGATCCCGGCGAAGATCAACACGCCGCCGACACCGAGTCCGATGGCTGTCGCGTTCCGGAACCACTCGCGAGTGGAGTCGATCCCGAACGCGAAGGCGATCATCAACACGACCGCGGCGACGATGGCACCCCCCTGGAAGCCGCCGCCCGGCGATCCGCCGCCGTGGAAGGTGACGAAGAGTCCGAACGTGAACACGAAGGGGGAGACCATCTTGACCGTCGACATGATCACCTGGCTTTCCGTGTAGGGCGTCTGCTGGCGCTGGACCGGAGAGAGGTGTGGTCGGTCCCCGTGACCGGAGTAGGTCGGTTCGATCGGGGATGCATCGGAACTGGAGTTGGATCCGGATTCGGACCCGGAATCAGACGCGGAGCCGGACTCAGGCCCGTGCTCGGATCCGGATCCATCGGGAGTTGCTCGGCCACCCCCGAACTCCGAATCCTCGTCGTCGACGACATCGGAGGAGTCGTCGACGTCGGCCGGGTCGCTCACGAGAACACCTCCCGATGGAGGACGACCATCGTCGCGACGCCGGCGGCAAAGACCACGACCGCCTCCCCGAAGGTGTCGAACCCACGATAGGAGGCAAGCACGGCCATCACCGTGTTCTCGACGCCCGTGTCCGCGTAGGTGTTCGCGAGGTAATAGCCAGTGACCTCGGAGTTCGACCAGACGGGGGCCTCCGGATCCCCGACGGCCGGCATGTGCGCGACCGTCGCGAGCATCGCAGCACAGAGGACGCCGACGACCGTCGCAGCCGGCCAGTCGACCGCCTCGAAGACGGCCTCGTGGTCGATCCGCGAGGTCTTCGCGATCGTGAGAAGCAACAGGACGGTCGTGACTCCCGCCGAGATCGCCGCCTCCGTAAGCGCGACATCGGGCGCGCGGTAGAACGTATATAGTACGGCCATGCCGAGGCTGTAGGCACCGAAAACGATGATCGACGAGAGGACGTCGCGGGCAAGCGCGGTCACGAGCGCCGTCGCGATCACGAAGACGAAAAGCACCGCCTCGATCGCGGTCACCTCCACGCTCATCGGCGCTCGTCCTCCTCGGTCCAGGGGACGATCCCGTCCTCGAATGCGGCCCGCGAGATCGCGTGGGCCGCCGTCGGGTTCGTCACGAAGATGAAGAACAACAAGATCACGGTCTTGATGGAGGCTCCTTGCCAGCCGAGCGTGAGTGCGACAGCCGCGAGCCCGAAGCCGGCACCGAGCGTGTCGGCCTGCGAGGCAGTGTGTGCCCGCGCGTAGACGTCGGGGAGCCGGATAACACCCGTCATCGAGACGAACGTGAAGAACAGCGCGCCCGCAAGGAACGTAACGACGAGCGCGATCCGGACGATCGTCAGGAGCGCCATCGATTCAACCGCCATCAGAGGACCCCTCCACGCTCAACCGTGAACTTCGAGATCGCGATCGCCATCAAGAAGTTCAACAGGGCGTAGACGAGCGCGATATCGAGGAACGTCGGCTCGCCGAGTCCGGCCCCCAAAAGTGCCAGAATGACGACCGTGTTGGTTCCGAGGACGTTGACCGCGAGCACCCGGTCTTGCATCGTCGGACCCTTGACAGCCCGGTAGAGCATCCCGAGCGCGAGCAGGACGAATCCGGCCGCTGCAGCCAACAGGACGTCGCCGATCGTATATCCGGCCGCGATCACGATGTCGGCAAAACTCATCGATCCGAATCCTCCCCGTTGTCGATCGGCCGTTTGGGCTCGATGGGGATTTCAGCGGACCTCATCGATCGCTCGCCCTCGTCGAAGGGCATCGCCTCGTCGGCTTCGGGCCCTTGCAACACCGCACAGTCGTCGCGCTCGCGGGGGGTGGGCAATCGCGCGGCCTCACGTCCGTAAAACACGAAGCGAGTCCAGCGCTCTAACCCGCCGTCGAAGAGCCCCTCGCGGGCCCACGGGATCAGCGTGTGGACGTAGAGGTTCTCGTTGCGGGCACGAACGGTGAGCGTGCCGGGCGTCAACGTGATCGAGTTCGCGAGCGTCGTGACCGGGAGCCCCGATCCGACGAGCACTCGCATCCGGGTCATCGCCGGATCGATCGGCAACGACGGCGAGAGGATGACGCGGGCGACCATGAGGTTGGAGATAAGGATTTCATAGAACAGAGCCGGAACGTAAATGATCCCACGCAGGAGTCGCATCGGAGTGTCGGGAAACGTCGGATCGTGATCGAGACTAACCCGCGACAACGAGATCGCAACGATGAGCGCGGAGGCGACGCCGGTCAGGAGATCGAACCAGTAGGTCGGGTCGCCAAGTATCATATAAAAGACGAACGAGATGCCGAAGATCGCCACGAACCGCACTCCGGTGAGTTCCTTTGCGATCCGAACGTGACGGGCGGGACGATCGACGGGCGCCTGACGCACCGAAAGCGGCGTCGAGGCGAGTTCGAACTCCATCGGCTGCAATAGGGTCGTATTCCCGACCGGCGTATACTCCGGATCCAGGATTACGGTGTCGATTCCGTGGGTGTCGGCGTATCGGTGGAGTTGATCGGCGAACTCGCCGGGGCCGAACAGATAGATGTCCTCGCCCACGATGGCGGTCTCGACAGCGATGTCCTCCGCGTCGACGTCCTCCAGATCATAGCGAGCCCAGAGCGCGGCCTCCTCCAGCAGATCGGCCGCGGCCGACCGACGGCGTGCGGCGCTCGGCTCGTCCGCCCGCCAGGAGGCGAGATAGACGAAGTGGATCGCCTCGATCCCGTCTTCAGCCGCCTCGCTTGTGACGTGGGCGACCGTCGATCGAAGCGTCGACGACTCCTCGATCGGGACCAGTATCCGGGCATCAGCCACCGGGAACACCTCCCTGGATCGTGAAGAGGACTGATAGAGACGACATTGGTGGTTCTCGTTCGATGAGTCGAACGGCCGACCCAAAACAGTTCTTATCCAAGTAAGCTACCACGGCGTTCACGCCGTGGCATTCAGCGTGGACTCCCGTTCTAACTGTGTAACACAGTAGGCGAATACTCGCCGTTCACGTTCAACATCCCGCTGTTCAAGCGCACGCCTACGGGTGCGCCTCCACGTCCAGACTTTTGCTGGTCGCGGAGATACTTCACGCCGATATTCTTTGCCGCGTTGTAATCCGCGTGAATATCGTATCCGCACTTTAGACAGCCGAACTCGTCCTGACCGTTGTCGTGCGGACGATTATCCTCGTGGGTGAAACCACACTTCGAGCAACGCTGACTCGTGTACGCCGGATTAATCTGCTCCACCACAAGCCCTTCCGACTCGGCTTTGTACGTGACGTACTCGAACAAGCGGTGGAACGCCCACTTGTGAACCGCCTTCGCGTGCGGGAGGCGTTCACGGATGCCTTTGAGTTGCTCGAACACTATGTGGGTACAGTCGTTCTCACGGGCTTCCTCGACCAGTTCGTTCGAGATGGTGTGAAGCATCTGCTCGAACCGCCCGGTTTGCTTTCGACCGACTCGCTGAACATTCTCGTGTGCCCATCGAGTCCCAGTCTGTTGAAGCGAGCCACGTCGCTTCTCATACTCTCCATGCCAGTGGTTGAGTTCACCACCGCTCCAGAACTGGCCAGTTGAGGTGGTTGCGATGTTTCTGATGCCGAGGTCAACACCAAGGACGGAAACGTGCTTGGCATCACCTGTATCGGCATCATCGTTCTCCACGGTGGGCTTTGTCCGCACGTGAAGGTAGAAACTGTCCTCACCCTCGTCGTAGTGGAGCGTGGCTCCTTTCACGTCGTAGTCGTCGTTGAACAGGTACGCCGAGTGCGGCGTGTCACGTTGTTTGTCGGGGAGGACGAACTCTGCGGTAACTCGCCCGTCGATGGTGGCGAGTGTTGCATGGTCGTCGTTGACGGTAACGGTTCGGGCGTCGTAGCTGGCGAACCGTGACGTGAACTCAGGCTTCGAGGCTTTCTTGCCTTCCTTCCAACGTTCGATGACGCCTTTGACGGCTTCTGCTGCTCGGTTTCGTGCGGCTTGCACGAGGTTGGCCGGGAGTGGAGAGTCGTCTCGAACGTCGTAGTACGTGAGGTCATGGAGTTTCTGTTTGCTGGTGATTTTCCAGTCTGGTTCCCACGCTACGTCTACGACGTAGTTAGCGGTGTCGAGGAAGTGGTCGGTTGTCTGGTGGAGAAGATCAGCGGCACTCTCGTCCACATCGAGTTTGATGGGGACGGTTCGAGTGCTTGAGTCTTCCACCATCTATACTTCATATGTAGAAGCTTGTATTTATAATAGTTCTGAGTATCGTGGGGGAGTCAGCCTGCTATCGGGGATGGTTTATGTAGTGGGTTGTCGGCTTCCTCCCGCGCCTAAAGGCGCGGGTTTCCGCCTTGCAGTCATGAGCCACCGGCGACCGATCCCCCTCGCTGGTTTCCGTTCTCCGAAGTTTTATCATGGATGTACATGAACAACGGCGCGTGGACGACGAGGCCGAACGACCCCGACGACGATCCGATCGGGGTCGACGTGGAATCCGAGCCGACGATACCGACGGACGGCATCGACGGGACGGCCGCACGCCTCGACGTCCGGATGTGACGCGAGTGTTCATCGTTCACGGGTCGACGTCGGCGGGCGACCGACCGGGACTCTCTATCGGTCCGTTCGACGCGCTCGACCGCGTGAGTCGATCGAAGTCGACCGATGACCAGTCACACGCGAATCGAAGACAACCGCCAGTGGTTCCTATCCCAAGGGGAAGGGGCCTCCGTCGCGGACCACACGGGCACAGAAACACGATATATGGTAGAAACTGACACAGAGGGACCAGCCACCGATCCGTCGATGAGTACGGACGGCGGCACGGTCACGACGGATTCCGTAGAATCGAGAGATGATCGGCCGGGAGACTATCTCGAACGGGAGGTGAACATCCTCAACCCGAGCACGCCGTTCATGCGCGACCATCTTCGAGTGGTCTGGACCGGCTTTATCGTCTGGGTACTCGTCGTCTTCGGCCCGGTCACGCTGACGCGGCTCGCGCCGGGACCGATGACGACGACGATGCCGATCCTCGGCTTCCCGCTGCACTACTTCCTGGTCGCTTTCGGCGCCCCGACCGGCGCGTTGATCCTCTCCTACTGGTATTCGCGAAAGCGGGATCAACTCGACGAGAAATACGGGATCGATCACGAAACGACCACGGAAGTGGGGGACATGGAAACTGAAACGAGCAAGGTGGAACAGGGGGGAGTAGAGACATGATCGGCTCGGTCGGGATCGCGTTGCAAGCGGGGTTGCTTCCGGAGGGACTCGACGTCTCGTTCAAGCTTCTTCCGGCGATCCTCGTCGTCACGATGCTGCTTTTGTTCCTCGTCATCGGCCTCGTCTTCCGGGTCGCCGATACGGAGGACATGTGGGTCGCTGGACGGTCGATCGGTAACCTCGAGAACGGAATGGCGATCGGAGCCAACTGGATGTCTGCGGCCTCCTATCTCGGGATGGCGGCGTCGATCGCTCTTTCGGGATTCTACGGGCTGGTCTTCGTCGTCGGCTGGACGACGGGATATTTCATCCTGCTCATCTTCCTCGCCGCACAGTTGCGTCGGTTCGGCAAGTACACCGCCCCCGATTTCGTAGGCGATCGCTTCAACTCGGATACCGCACGCGCAATCGCGGCGGTGACGACGTTCCTGATCGGCTTCGTCTACGCGATCGGACAGGCCCGCGGAATGGGTCTCGTCGCGTTGTATATCTTCGGCGACCTCGGCTTTGCCGGCTTCAGCGGCTATCAGGTGATGGTGCTTTTGATGATGGCGCTCACCGTCGGCTACCTGGCCGTCTCGGGAATGCTTGGGGCGACCAAGAACATGGCCGTTCAGTACGTCATCCTCATCGTCGCGTTCCTGACCGGTCTGTTCGCCGTCGGGTGGGTGAACGGCTACTCAACCATCGTTCCGCAGTTGGAGTACGGCATGCTTATCGGCGAACTCTCGCGTGAGTTCTCCGAGCCGTTCACGAACGCGAGCTACTACCTGTGGATCGCGACGACGTTCTCGCTCATCGTCGGTACCTGCGGACTCCCGCACGTGCTGGTGCGATTCTATACGGTCGAAAACGAACGAACGGCCCGCTGGTCGACGGTCACCGGGCTATTTTTCATCTGCCTGCTCTACTGGAGTGCACCGGCATTCGCGGCGTTCGGAACCGATCTCTACGGGGAGAACGTCGGTGCCGTCTACGCTGCGGAGGGGGGAATGACGACGGCAGCCGCCGACGTGATCGTCGTGCTCGCGGCCCAGCTATCGGGGCTTCCCGGGTGGTTCGTCGGGTTCGTTGCCGCCGGCGGGATCGCGGCCGCGATCGCGACGACTGCCGGCCTCTTCATTGCCGGCTCCTCGGCCATTTCCCACGACATCTACGCGAACATCATCAACGAGGACGCCACCCAGCGTCAACAGCTGTTCGTGGGACGCGTGAGCATTCTCGTGTTGGGTATCATCACGACGCTTGCAGCCCTCGATCCGGCGGCACCGATCGCCGCGCTCGTCTCCTACGCGTTCGCGCTCGCCGGATCGGTGCTCTTCCCGATGTTCTTCCTCGGCAGGTGGTGGGAGAACACCAACCGTCAGGGCGCACTTGCCGGGATGTCGACCGGACTCACGATCTGGGGGATCGCAATGGTAAACGAGGTCGTTCCGACCTACACCGGCGGCGGAAGCGAACCGTACGTCGGAGTGCTGGCACAGTGGATGCCGGCGATCGGCTCGGCGATCATCGCGGTTCCGATCGTCTTTGCGGTCACCATCGTCGTCTCCATACTCACGAGCGAACCGCCGATGGAGACCAAACGGGTCGTTCGCCAATGTCACAGCCCCGAGCCGATGAGCCGACAACAGACTGCAGAGGACGTCGTCGCCGCCGACGGCGGGACCCCCACGGAGGGGGAGGAGTGATCCATGTACGACCGAATACTCGTTCCGACCGACGGAAGTGACGTTGCAGAGGCCGCCGTCGACCACGCGATCGACCTCGCCGAACGGTACGGCGCGGATATCCATGCACTATACGTCGCCGACACCGATGCGATCGCGGTCAGCCTCGGCACCGAGCAGGTCGATCGTATCCGACAAGGCAACTTCGGCGAGATGACCGAACTCCGCGAGAAGGCGGAGGCCGCGACCCGGTCGGTCAGCGATCGGGCGGCAGAACACGGCATCGAGACGACCGAACACCACGCGGGCGGTCAACCCCACCGACTGATCGCCGAGTATGCCGAGAACCACGACGTCGACCTCATCATAATGGGCAGCCACGGCCGCGCAGGCGTCCGACGCGCGCTGTTGGGCAGCGTGACGGAACAGACGCTCCGGTCGACGCACGTTCCCGTTCTCGTCGTCGACTACGTGGGGGAGTGACCGCCGCATGAATGGTATCGATCGCCTCCGCGAGTTCGTCGCCACGAACGGCACCGGGATGGCCTTCGACCTGCTTTTTGCCGTCTGCTGGGTCGGCCTCGTGGGCATCCTCTTCGAGTTCGTCTTTCGCGGCGGCCCGCAGTGGGCGTACTACCTGATGATGCTCGCGGGGATCCCGGCATACTTCGGATTCCGCTGGTCCGTCGAGCAGGCGACGCAACCCGCTCCCGACCGGTAGCCGGCGGGCGAGGCGGGAGCATCGTTCCTCGACGATCGGTGACGACCACCCCTCAGCGACCGCGATGAGCGATCTCGGACGGTCGATCACGGGACGAAATCACCGATCCAGCGTCGATCGCGAAAAATCAGAACGTACTCTTCAACCGCTCGAAGAAGCCTTGTTCGACGTCGATCTCCTCGCCGCCGGCCTCGGCGAACGCCTCCAGCGCCTCGCGTTGCTCGTCGTTGAGCGAATCGGGGACGACCACCTGTACCTGAACGTACAGATCCCCGCGGCCGCGACCGCGAAGTCGGGGCATACCCTTTCCGGAGAGACGGAACGTCTCGCCACTTTGAGTCCCGGCCGGAACGTCCATCTCGACGGGGCCGTCGACGGCGTCGATCGTGACCGTATCCCCGAAGACCGCCTGCGGGAACGAGACCGCCTCGTGGAGGTGCAGATCGGCACCGTCACGTTCGAACCGGTCGCCAACGTCGACATCCACCTCGATGAGGAGGTCGCCGTTCGGCCCGCCATTCTCACCGGGAGCACCTTCTCCCTCCATTCGGAGGCTCTGGCCGGACCGTATCCCCGCCGGTATCTCGACCGATAGCGTCGCCTCGTTACGGACGATTCCGTCGCCGCTACAGGTCGAACACTGCTCGCTGTAGATCTCGCCCGCTCCCTCACACCGCGGACATGTCGTCGTCTGTTGGACGCGTCCAAGCGGCGTCTGTTGAACCTGCGTCACCTGTCCTTGACCGCCACACTGGTCACAGGTGGAAACGTCGGCGTCCGGCGGATGGCCCGTGCCGCCACAGTCGTCACAGGACTCCGGACGGGCAACGGTGAACTGCTTCGTGACGCCCTCGAAAGCCTCCTCTAAGTCGATCGAGACGCTCGTCCGAAGGTCCTGGCCCTGACGCGGACGGTTCGGATCGCTGCCGCGACCGCGGCCGCCGCCACCAAAGAACTGGTTGAAGATGTCCTCGAAGCCGCCGGCTCCGCCGGCACCACGAGCGCCGCCGAAGGGACCGCCGGCGCCACCCCGTCCTCCACCCGCTCCGGATCCGGTCGCGCCATGTTTCTCGGCTTCGACGAACCGATCGTGGCCCAGTTGGTCGTACTGGCGGCGCGTCTCCTCGTCGGTGAGGACCTCCTTTGCCTTCTTGATCTTCTTGAAGCGCTCCTCGGCGTCGTCGTGATCGCTGACGTCCGGGTGATATTCGGCCGCCTTCTTTCGATACGCTCGTTTGATGTCGTCGGTGTCGGCGTCCCGTGAGACCCCGAGTACGTCGTAAAAGTCCTCGCTCATGCGTGAAATTTCGTTCTTATGATTGCGTAATTCGTCGGGCTACTTGAAAAGCGTGCACGCGACCTGCGGCGGTCACACGGCAAGGTCGACGTTCATGTCAGACGTGTCCGATTCACCGTCGTCCTCGCGACATCATCCGAAACGAGGATACGTTTCGGCGGGCTGATGTGGCTTACTCGTCGTCTTCGTCCTCGTCAACGTCCTCGAAGTCGGCATCGACGTACTCCTCGTCGCCGGGTTCAGCCGCGCCGTTACCCGCAGCACCGGCGCCTGCACCACCCATGCCGCCCATTCCGCCGGGGCCGGCACCGGCGCCGCCAGCACCGCCGGCCGCGCCGGCCTGGGCCGCCTGCTCTTGGTACATCTGCTTGCCGATCTCCTGTAGCTGATCGGTGAGCGACTCGGTGACGTCCTCGAGGTCCTCGATCGAGGCGTCCTCCTCTTCGAGGACCTCCTCAACGTCCTCGGTGGCGGCCTCGATGTCGGCTATCAGATCGTCCTCGAGATCGTCCTCGTTCTCCTCGAGAAGGGTCTCGGCACGCTGGATCGTCGATTCGGCCTCGTTGCGGGCCTCGATCCGCTTGCGACGCTTCTCGTCCTCCTCGGCGTGTTGTTCGGCCTCCTCTTGCATCTGCTCGATCTGCTCGTCGGAGAGGCCGGCACCGCCCTCGATCGTGATCGACTCGGCATTGCCGGAGCCTTTGTCCTCGGCCTCGACGTTGACGATGCCATTCTCGTCGATGTTGAACGAGACCTCGATCTGGGGCGTTCCAGCCGGTGCCGGCGGGATGCCGGTGAGCTGGAAGGCACCGAGCAGTTCGTTCTCCTCCGCGATCTCACGTTCGCCCTGGAAGACGCGGACGTTGACGGACGTCTGGTTGGCCGCGGCGGTCGTAAAGACCTTCGAGGCCTCCGTCGGGATCGTCGTGTTCTTCTCGATGAGCCGCTCGAAGAGCCCGCCTTTGACCTCGATGCCAAGCGACAGCGGCGTCACGTCAAGCAGGACGATATCGTCGACGTCACCCGAGAGCACGCCGCCCTGGATGGCCGCGCCGAGCGCGACCGCTTCGTCGGGGTTGACGTTCTTTTTCGGCTCCTGGCCGACGAGTTCCGCTACCTTTTCTTGCACCTGGGGCATTCGAGTGGATCCGCCGACGAGGATGACCTCGTCGATGTCGGACTTCTCGTAGCCGGCGTCGGAAAGCGCCTGCTCCGTCGGACTGACGGTCCGTTCGAGGAGGTCGTCGGTCAGGGACTCGAAGGTCGCACGCGTGATCGACTGTTCGAGGTGGACGGGACCGGAGTCGGTCGCCGTGACGAACGGAAGGTTGACCGTCGTCTCCTTTTTATTTGACAGCTCGATCTTCGCCTCCTCTGCGGCCTCGGTGAGACGCTGGAGGGCCTGTCGGTCCTCCCGGAGGTCGATCCCGTGGTCGTTTTCGAACTCCTCGGCAAGGTGATCGATGATCGCCTCGTCCCAGTCGTCGCCGCCCAGATCGTTGTCGCCGTTGGTCGCGACGACCTCGTAGACGCCGCCGCCCAGATCGAGGATGGAGACGTCGAAGGTACCGCCGCCCAGATCGTAGACGAGAACCGTCTGGTCGGACTCGTCGTCGAGGCCGTAGGCCATCGCGGCCGCGGTCGGCTCGTTAACGATCCGCTCGACCTCGAAGCCGGCGATTTCGCCGGCGTCCTTGGTCGCCTGGCGCTGTTTGTCGTTGAAGTACGCCGGGACCGTGATGACCGCTCTCTCGATCTCGTCGCCGAGGTATTCTTCGGCGTCACGTTTGATCTTCTGGAGGATCATCGCCGAGATCTGTTCGGGCGTGTACTCCTCGCCCTCTATCTGGACGGTGTAGTCCTCCTCGCCCATGTGCCGTTTGATCGATTGGATCGTCCGATCGGGGTTCTGGACCGCCTGGTTCTTAGCGGGCTTGCCAACCAGTCGCTCGCCGTCGTCGGAAAACGCGACGACGGACGGCGTCGTTCGATCGCCCTCCGCGTTCGCGATGATCTCGGGGTCGCCGCCCTCCATCACCGCAAAGGCGGAGTTGGTGGTACCGAGGTCGATACCGAGGATCTTGTTACTCGCCATCTTGCCCGAAGATACCGGCTTGCGTCGGTTAAAGGTTACTAGATGCGGTCGAGATTCGTCTCCGATCAACTCAACGCAGTCATGCGTTTTTGACGCTCCGGTCGCCGACCCGTTCGGTGTTTTTATGCTGATCCACATTTCCACCGGCGCATTCGGACGGCGGTCCGGAAGTCGAGGTGATCGATCGGCTCACTCGCGGCGGAGACTAAGGCGTCGGAGGGTTCACTCGCAGCGGGATTGAGACACCGGACGACTCACTCGCGGCCCTGGCCAAGCGGTTTTTTTCTGTCGACCTCGACCTCGACGTGGATCGAATCGGGGAACTCACGGTCGACCATCTCACGGGCGACGTCGTCCGAGCCGTGGATCTCGAGACGCCGGGTGTAGACCGTGTACTCCCACGGCGAGAACTGGTCGCCGGGTGCGAGTCGTTTGTACAACTGGACGCGTGCATGCTCGGGTGGGGACGCGTGGGGACCCTTGCACTCCACGCCCTTCCGTTCGACCGATCGCTTGAGGTCGGCGACCGTCTCCTCGAGGACGGTCCGATCGCCGGATTCGAACGAGAGTTTGGTTACGAAGGTCATTCTCGGGATGTCCGTGCGTCCGTGTCGGAAGGGTAAAAACGCACCTACCCGAGGTCACGACGCCCCGCCCGAAATCGATCGGCGCCGCGATCGACCGTCGAAGCACCCGTCTGACAAAAAGGGGGCCGTCCGACACCCTCTTTAGAGGCGGCATCGTATAATTTGGTAATGACGGTCGAAGCGACGAGCGCTGGAGCCATCCTCTTCCGCGACACCCGCGGCCATCGAGAGTACTTGCTCTTGAAGAGCCGTCCGGGGGACTGGGAGTTCCCCAAAGGCGGGATCGAGGGGGACGAGGAGCTCCAGCAAACGGCGATCAGGGAAGTTAAAGAGGAGGCCGGTATCGAGGACTTTCGACTCATCGACGGCTTCCGCGAGGAGTATGATTACGTCTTCGAGGCGAACGGCGAGACTATCCACAAGACGGTTCATCTGTTCATCGCTCGGTCCTTCGAGGCGAGCGCCGAACTCTCGAAGGAACATCGTGATCTTCAGTGGCGAGATTACGACCAGGCGGCAAACACGATCACTCAGGACGGTCCACGTGAGATCTTCGAGCAGGCACACGAGTTCCTCGACGAGATCAAAGCCGAGTCCGAGAATAGATACCACTAACTCCGCCATCGATCCGGGATCGAGCCACTCCAAGACCGGACTGCGCCCGCGTCTCTAGCTTTGCGTGCGTCACGACCCGCGTGCGTCAGCGTCACGACCCGCGTGCGTCACGATGATCGATCGACGGAAGGCTGACGCACCAGGATCCCTACGTAGGATTTTATGTCTGACCGGATACAATCAAGCGACATGGACGGGCGCCGAGACGAGCTGTTGGCCTCGCTGTTTCGAGACACGAGACGGAACGCGATCGTCGGCTGGGTGATTTTCGGGCTCGTAGCGCTCGCGTTCGTGGAGAGCCTCTTCGGGTTCGATCTGCTGTGGACGGTCGTTTCGGCGGCGACGATGGTCGTGATGGCGTTGCCGGCGGTCGTTCGACGCGACTGGCGCGTGATTCTTCCATGGGAGCTGTTACTGCTCGCAGCGCTTCCGGTCGCGACGCGGGCCGTGATCCCGGACGTCGAGATAGGGATCTTCGCGTCGTATCTCGCGCTCGCTGCGTTCGCGCTGTTGGTCGTCGTCGAACTCGACATGTTCACGGAGATGCGTGTCACCCACTGGTTCGCGGTGGCGTTGGTCGTGGTGACGACGCTCGCCTCCGGAGCGGTCTGGACGATCATCAGATGGTACCTCAACCGTTCGATGGGCACTACGTATCTCCTCGATAACGAGGCACTCATGATCGAGTTCGTTCGGATCGCGCTGGCGGGAATCGCTGCCGGCTTGCTCTTTGATCTCTACTTCCGGCGACGCAACCAGATGCTCAAACGGCGACTCGAGAGTGAACTTCTCGAGTCGAACGTCTCCGGGGAGGCGAACGAGTCGTGATCCAACGGATCCGCCGCCGCCTCGGGCGCAACCAACAGCGCTGGCTGGCTCGCGCGATGCAGGTCATACTGGTTGGATTCATCGGCTATGGCCTGTGGACTGGCAAGCCGAAGACGGTCACGAACGCGGCGGCCGGGCTCGCGATCACGTTCGTGCCGGCGATCATCGAGCGGAACTATCGCATCGCGCTTGATCCTTTCCTGGCCTTCTGGATCACCACCGCGGTGTTTTTACACACGCTCGGGTCGGCAGGACTGTACGCCACCGTCGGCTGGTGGGACCACCTCACGCACGGCGCCTCCGCGTCGATCATCGCCGCGATCGGCTATATCGTCGTCCGAGCGATCGATGCCCACCACGATGAGATCGTCCTCCCGACGCGGTTTTTCGTCGTCTTCGTCGTCTCGTTCGTGTTGGCCTTTGGCGTCCTCTGGGAACTTTTTGAGTTCGGACTCGACGTCTTCGCCGCCGCTACCGGGATCGAGATGCCGCTTGCCCAACACGGCCTCGACGATACCGTCAAGGACCTGCAGTTCAACGCGATCGGCGCTCTGATAGTCGGTTTGTGGGGGCAAGCGTACCTGACTGGCGTCGGTGAGAAGCTCGCCGAGCGGTTCACCGACACCGGAGATCCGGGCTGAAAAGGCCCGGAGCCGACCGGCCCGGTCGATTCCATCGGGAGCCCCAACCGCCAGGCTTTATCCGTCCGGGTCTGTACCGGCGACATGGATCAGTTGGAGCAGTCGCTGCTCGACGCCCCGATCATCGAGAAAGGAGAATACGAGTATTTCGTCCATCCCATAAGCGACGGCGTTCCGATGTTGAAACCGGAACTGCTCCGGGAGATCGTCATCCGGATCATCCGAAAGGCCGAACTGGAGAACGTCGACAAGATCGTCACTCCCGCCGCGATGGGGATCCACATCTCCACCGCGCTCTCGCTCATGACGGACATCCCGCTCGTAGTCATCCGGAAGCGACAGTACGGACTCGACGGCGAGGTCCCGCTGTTTCAAGAGACCGGCTACTCCGAATCCGAGATGTATATCAACGATGTCGAGTCCGGCGATCGCGTGCTCGTGATCGACGACGTGCTCTCCACCGGCGGCACGATGAAGGCGGTACTCGACGCACTCACGAACGAGATCGGCGCTGAGGTCGTCGACGTCGTCGCCGTCATCAAGAAGGCCGGAGAAAACGAACTCGACGACACCGACTACACCGTTCGGACGCTCATCAACGTCACCGTCGAGGATGGCGAGGTCATCGTCGTTGACGCACACGGCGACGGATAAGCTCCCACGCCTGCACTCATCGATCAATCAGCGTCGACTGACCCCACATCAGCCACCTCTGCATCGACTGCGTCGGCGTCGACGGGCTCACCCCCCGTTATCTCGAAGCGCGCGCCACCCGTGTCCGCGTCCGTCACCACCACGTCCCAGTCGTGAGCCTCGGCGATCTCCGAGACGATCGCCAGCCCCAATCCGGTTCCCTCGCGGGCGGTCGAGTATCCGTACTCGAAGACGGTAGAACGATCCGCCTCGGGGATGCCGGGACCGTCGTCCTCGAAGTAGAAGCCGACCGGGCCGGACGGGGAGTCGTCGAGGGGCCCGACGGTGATGTTCACCTCCGGGCCGGCGTGTTCGATGGAATTCCGAAGAAGGTTCTCGAAAAGCTGCTGGAGCCGTTCTGGATCAGCCAGGAGCACCACGTCGCCGTCGACCGACAGCGTCGCCTCTCCAGCGTCGATCATGCTCCATGCCGCCTCACAGATGCTCGACAGCCGGACGGGCTCGGTCTCGTCGATCGGCTGTCCCTGGCGAGCGAGAGTGAGCACGTCGCTGATCAGCTCCTCCATCCGGTCGAGCGCTCGGTCCGCGGCCTCCAGATGTTCGATCAGTTCCACATCTCCAGCTTCCGAATCCATCGCGAGGTCGATCCGGCCTTGAACGACGTTGAGGGGGTTTCGGAGGTCGTGTGAAACGACGCTCGCGAACTGTTCGAGCCGCTCGTTTTGACGTTCCAGTTCCATCCGGTAGCGCTCGTGGTCGGTGACGTCAGTGATCGTGACGAGCCGTCCGAGATGTCTGGACCCCACGGTGAAGGGACCGATCGAGACGTGGAAATATCGGGTCTCCCCGTCGATATCGATCGGACGGACGTTCTCCTCGGAGTCGATCGCGTCCGCGACCTCCGGAAGGACCTCGTCGATCTCCCGGCCGATGATGGAGGGCCCCGAAAGCAACGGGAAAAGTCGCCTTGCGGAGACGTTGTAGTCGGTGATCCGGTCTTCATTGTCGAGGATGATCACTGGGTCGTCGGACTCCGTGGCGATCCGGGTCGCCTGAAACCGGTCGAAGAAGATCGAGGTCACCCCGACCGCGAACACCGCGACACCGAGTGGCTCGTAGGTCATATCGAGCACGAACGGAAGCATGTAACCGAGGAGGTCCAACGCGAGCGGAAGGGCGGTGAATCCGACCAACACGGCAAGCGGCCTCGTGTCGGCGCCGACCTGCGTGAACTGCTCGAAAAGCATGAATATCCCGACGGCCGCGAGCGCGTAGGCCAGTCCCATCGCGAGCCAATGGCCGATCAGGTGCTGAACGCTGAGGTGGACGAACGGCTGCGTGACGAACTCGGTAGTGAAATACAGTCCATGGATCGGATTCGTGAATTTCACGAGAATCACCGCGAGATAGAGTCCGACAGCGAAGCGTCGGTAAAGAGCCTGTCTATGGAGGGTTCGGCCGGTGTAGGCCGAACAAAAGTACAGCCAGGCACCGATCGTCGAGAACCCCGAAACGAGTCCGGCGACGTAGAAGGCGATCGCGATCGGGCCGGACGGGGCCAAAAGGAACCCGACGTGGGCGGACGCCCACCCGCCACTGAGAACGAGGAGCCCGATCAGCCCGCGTCGGGTGTCCGCGTCGTCGAAGCGACGAGCGCGTGGAATGGTCAGGAAACACGTGAGTGCGGCCGCGCCGAACGTGAGCACGTAGACGGCGAGGACGGCCTGACCTGAAAGCGACGATTGAAGGGGCACGACCGCCCGTTTCGAGCGGTCGGATAAAGGAGTTTACCCCAGCGCGTCGATCTCACTCGATCCGGAAGATCGGTTCGTCGATCCGTTCGGATCGACATTCCGGACATCGAGACGGGAGGGTGATCGGATCGTCGAAGTCGTCGAACCCGCACTCGCGACATCGCGGAGGGACGACGAGAAACTGCTCATCGTCGTCAAGCGAGGCCGCGACGTGTTCGAGGTGTTCGTAGACGACCGATCGGGGACGCGAGACGGTTTCGGAGAGATCGCTTGCGGTGGCGTCCGTCTCGCGAAGCCGATCGGCGATTCGCTGGCGCGTCGTTCGCTCCATGTCCATTCGTAGGTCGCGGCCCGTAATATATCGTAGCTAATCGGGGATACAACACAAGAGTGATACGACCCCTCCTCGTCTGCGCGAGTATATGAAGGCGGTTGTACTCGCAGGCGGGTACGCGACGCGGTTGTGGCCGATCACGAAGGATCGACCGAAGATGTTTCTCCCTATCGGGGAGAACACGGTCATCGACGAGATCTTCGCGGATCTCGAGGCCGACGACCGCATCGAGGAGGTGTTCGTCTCGACGAACGAGCGGTTCGCCGACGATTTCGAGGAGTACCTCACCGAGACGCCCTTCGAGAAGCTCACGCTGTCGATCGAGGACACGACTAACGAGGACGAGAAGTTCGGCGTCGTCGGCGCGCTTGCCCAACTCGTCGATCGTGAGGGTATCGACGAGGATCTCGTGGTCGTCGCGGGCGACAACCTCATCAGCTTCGACATCGCCGAGTTCGTCGACTTCTTCGAGGACGCCGGCGAGCCCGCACTGGCTGCCTACGACGTCGGCTCCCGCGAGAAGGCCAAATCCTACGGCCTCGTCGAACTCGAGGGCGACCGCGTCGTCGACTTCCAGGAAAAACCCGAGGACCCCAAGAGCACGCTCGTCTCGATCGCCTGTTATGCGTTCCCGGCCGAGCAACTCGACGACCTCGACACGTATCTGGAGGCGGGCGAGAACCCTGACGAGCCCGGCTGGTTCATCCAGTGGTTACAGGAGCGTCGCACGGTTCGGGCGTTCACCTTCGACGGCGCCTGGTTCGATATCGGCACGCCCGAAAGCTATCTGGACGCCATCGAGTGGACCCTTGATGGAGGCGCAGTCGTCCACGAGAACGCAACGGTCGTCGACTCGACGCTCGGCGAGACCGTCCACGTGATGGAGGACGCGACCGTCGAGGAGACGACGCTCGAACGCGCGGTGGTCTTCCCTGACGCCACGGTTCGAAACGCCGAGATCCGTGGCTCGATCATCGATCGGGGAACCACGATCGAGAATTTCGACCTCTCGGGCGCGCTCATCGGCGCCCATACCTCCATCACCAACGGCGGCCAGTTCTAGAAAGAACGAGACGAACCAGGTGAACGGGAGCGGACTCAGGCCAACTTCGCATCGAGGATCCGCAGGTGCCCCCGCGATCCCTCCCAGACCGGTTCGCTCGTCAACTCGATCGGGCGATCCATGTGTGGGGCGTCCGTCACGAACGTCTCGAATTCGCCGCCTTCTCCGAGGATGTGAACGCCGTATTCAGCGTTGAGCTCGCGAAGCTCCGCAAGCGCATCGCGATCAAGAGTCCGGCCGAGCCAGGAGGCATCGAGGCCGTAGGCCGCCACCTGAACGATCGTGATCTCGAAGCCGGCGTCGATCATCGCTTCTGCGAGTTCGACCGGATCCTCCTGCCACAGCGGGGCGAAGAGATCGATCCCGAGACGATCACACATCGCCTCGATCCGGGCGGTCTGGAACTCGCTTTCGACCGCCCCGGCGGTGACGCCGGCGAGATCGATCCCGGACGAGTCCCGAAGCTCCCGGAGGGCCGTCTCGAGAGGCTCGATCTCCGCGTCACCCCGGCTACCGGCGTCCGAATCGGCGGAGTCTCCCGTCTCGAAGTCCGCCGGTTCGACGTCGATCGTCTCGATCCCGATGCTTTCGGCCGCGAGGCTCGACAGCTCGGTCGCGGGAGTGTGATACATGTAGGAGTCGCCCGCCGGATGGACCGTCAACAGCCGGGCGACTGAAAGTCCCTTCTCGAGGGCCTGATACAGCGCCCACGAGGAGTCCTTGCCCCCCGAAAAGAGACTGATCCAATCATCGCTCATGGATCGAGGAGAGGTCCAGAGCGGTAAAGCCGCAGCGGTCGACCCCGAGTGTGGCGAGAGGACGGCATCCACGGGGTGCAGATTGTGATCGGGAGTACGTTGATACGTCGGGACGCCGAAGCCCCAACTGGGACAAACAGATGTACGAACACGTACTCGTTCCGACGGACGGCAGCCCGACAGTCGAAACGACGCTCGATCACGCGATCCCGATCGCGCGTGACAACGATGCAACGGTGCACGGCCTCTACGTCGTCGACAACCGGATCGTCACCGCAGCCGACAGCGACACTCGATCGGACCTCGAATCCTCCCTCCGTGAGGAGGGGAAAACAGCCGTCGAGACCGTCACTGATCGGGCCGAGTCGGCAGGGCTGGAGGCCGTCGGGGAACTTCGCAAGGGGACCCCCTGGAAGGAAATACTCACGTACACCGAGGAGGCAGACGCCGATCTGATCGTCATCGGCACGCGGGGCAAAAGCCCGCGAGAGAAGATCGTCTCGCTCGGCAGCGTCTCCGAACGCGTCGTCGACAACGCGTCGACGCCGGTCTTCGTGGTTCGCGGCGGCGAGTAGGACACGATAGCTAGCAACTGGCTGCGGGGTTGGTAGCTAGCAACTGGCTGTCAGAAGCGGGGTACAAAAGGCGACTCGAGGAGAAACGAGCGAACGGCCGGCGCGATTTTAATCCGAGATGAACTCGTTGTCTCGCCAATTGACGCCGCCGTTCCCCTCGCTGTTGCCCTGTGGACTCTCGACGACCTCGACCGTTGCGGGGCGTTCTTCGCCCTCCACGATCCGCGTCGCTTGGAGGTCGCCGTCATCCTCGGTGATCGCCGTGAGCGTGCCCTTCTCGGAGCGCAACGCTATCTCGCGAAGCACGAGAAACATCGGATACTGAAGCGCCGTGTTCTGCAACACCGTCTCACGATCGCCTTTGAAACAGGCGAACTCGACGAGCTCGGAGGGAATTTCCTCCTCCTCGTCGTCCATCCACTGGGGACCGCCCGCCCGCGGCGGCTCCTCCTCGTAGACGCGCGTCTCCGTGACGGAGGCCTTGAGTTGAGCCGTTGGCGTGTACTTGCTGATGCTCTCGTCCGACGTCTCGGCTTTGAATATGAGCGTGTTATTTCGGCGTGTGATATCCACGTCGTCGATCTCCGGCGGCAATTCCGGATTGTTCTCGAAGTAATCCTCTACGTCTTCGAGTGGCAGTTCGAGCGTCGAATGAAGTCGGAACACGCGGCCTGACATGGTTGAGATGGGGTGGGTCGTCACAGCGGCGACACTGGGACAGCACCTACCACTCTCTAGGGTGCGAAGCCTTATAGGACCTACTCTTCGCCGAACGGACGTCGACGGTCGCCGTCAGCCGACAGTTGCCACGGTTCGGGGGCACCGAAGTCGATCAGGATCGACCTCACTCGACCGACAGCGTCGATTCGAGATCGCCGCGTTCCTCGAGTTCCGCGAGAATGTCGCTGCCGCCGACGAACTCGCCGTCGACGAACGCCTGCGGGATCGTCTCCCAGTCGCTTCGGTCCGAGAGGGCCTCTCGATACTGCGGGAGTGCCGGCAGGACGTCTATCGTCTCGAACTCCGAAACGTGCGTCGAGATGAGCTGGACTGCCCGCTTGGAGTAGCCACACTGCGGCATCAGTCGGTTGCCCTTCATGAACAGGACGACGTCGTTCTCATCGATAGCCGACTCGACGTGGTCGGCTATCGTCTCGGCGTCATGGTCGCTTTCGGGACTGAACGTCATGGGAACGGATATGCGCCGGTCACCGAAAGAGGTTGCGCCCGCGGCGAGTCCGTCCTTTCCCTCGCGGTCGAACGGTGGCTGGGGGAACTCCCTCAGTCCTCGCGGTCGACACGAACAACGTTGATGAGGGAGTATAGCGGCACACCCTCGATCTCGTTTCTACCCTGCTTGTCGACGAGCACACAGCAGCCGACGGGCTCGCCGCCCCGTTCGCGGATCGCGTTTATGGTCTCGGCCATCGTGGTCCCCGAGGTGACGATGTCGTCGACCACGTAACACTCCCGGTCACGGATGCCGGCGAAATTGCGCGAGAAGCCGCCGCCATGTTCGGCGATATCTCCCTCCTCCCACTGATGTTTCGCGGGGGCGTACGCCCCCAGATCGGTATCGAGCGCGCGTGCGACCATCGTCGCGATCGGCACGCCGGCCTTCTCGACCCCGATCGTCAGATCAACGTCGCCGTCGATCTTCGAGAGTAGGTCGGCCATCGCCTCCCCGGCGTGGGAGAGACGCGTGGAATCACGACCGATCGCCGACCAATCGACGTGGATGTCGGCGGTGGCACCCTCTTCTCGATCCGCGGTGTCGGGCCGGGCATCCGCGTCCGCGCCAGCACGCTCGACGAGCCAGCTCGCCGTCTCGCGGGAGACGTTCAGTTCGTCGGCGATCTCCCCCTTCGAAAGCCCGCGATCGGCAAGCTCCGATGCGTTCGCGATGAGGTCATCGACGTTCTTCATGTGCCCCCGTTCGACGGCCGTTTTAATAGTCGTGTCGTCATCGTCGGCGAATGAGGACGACGGCGACGGTGCCGTCGATCTCCACTCCGGGTCGCATCGACGAGGAAGTTTTTGGCCGTCGCGCGCGGATGGGCGAGCGTGTGTACGCTCACGCTCGCCTGGAACGTGTTTCCCGGATCACCGATCGTGGCCGTGGCGAACCGCGACGAGGCCCTCGATCGACCGGCGGAACCGCCACGCGTTCGTCCTCGGAGAGACGACCGACCTGGGATCGTCTCCCCACGGGACGGCCGCGCCGGCGGCACCTGGGTCGGCTGTACTGACCGCGGGGTCTACGCAACGATCACGAACCGATGGCTCGATGCCGAGATCGATGGCGACCGGTCGCGAGGTCGGCTCGTCGACGACTGCCTTCATCAGTCCTCGACCCGAGCGGCTGTCGATCACGTCACCGAAGCGGTCGACGAGCACACGTACGCCGGATTCAACCTCATAGTCGCCGACCGATCCGAGGCCGTCCTCCTCGAATACGACGGCGAGTTGCGAACCGTCCGTCTCGATCCGGGAGTTCACGCGATCTCGAACGTGGGCGGCGTGATCGATGGGACGACGCGATTTTACCTGCCCGACCGGCGCCAGGAGGCGGGCACACAACGGAGGGAGAGCACGATTCGACTCCACGAGCACCTTCGTCCGCAGGTCGGCGAGGACGTCAACATGTGGGTCGAACGCGCCCGCGACGCGCTCTCCGATCACGAGTTTGGCGCATGCATCCACGGCGACGGGTTCGGGACGCGTTCGAGTTCGGTTGTTCGGGTCGGATCGCGGATCACCGTCGAGTACGCCGATGGCCCGCCCTGCACGACGACCTACGAGCCCGTCCCGATCCCCGATTCGTGGCCGCGGGTCGAGTCCAGTTAGCCAATCGAAGCGCACGGTGAGACCGCAGTTGCTGCGGCCGAGGAGCGGAAGGTCACTTTTAAGCGACTCGCGGGCAGGAGATAGGACATGAGCGTGTCCGAACTCGAGGCCGAACTCTCGGAGGACCAACGCGAAGGGCTCGACCTCATCCGGGAGACCGGCGGGATCCATCAAAGCGACTTCTGGAAGGAACTCGATGTCTCCTCACGAAAGGGGAGCCGCATCGCGGAGGCGCTCTCCGAGGCCGGACTCATCGAGCGCGAATCGACCGTCTACGACGGACACAACACGTACTTTCTGGAACCGACCGCCCGCGATCTCGATTTCTCGCTTTTGATGGCCGGCGACATGCTCTCGCCGTTCATCGGCGAGGAGGAGATCGATCCGCGCTCGGACGCCTTCTCCCAGTGGCTCATGAACCTGGCCTACGAGGAGTACTGAGTCGGACCCCACCGACGACGCGTCCTCTCCAGACACCGAGCACGGCTTCCGATCTCCGTTCACTCCCGCGAATTTCCGGCAAGGGGTTCCTCGATCGTGGGGGTTTGTGGGGCATCGACGACGGTCTCGAAGAACCGCCCGGAGATGCTCTCACGGACGACCTCCATGAGCGTCTCCGTCGAATCGTCATCGACCTCGGCGAGGATGCCGAGGGGAATCTGGGCGCCGGCCATGTCGTCGTGGCCGCCGGCCGATCCGATCGGTCCGAGTGCATCTCTGAGCGTCTCGCCGATGTCAACGTCCGACCCACGCGAGCGAGCCGACGCGTAGACCACGCCGTCGAGATAGCCGTAGACGAAGGTGACGGTGATCCCCTCCAGATCGAGTAGCCGATCGGCCGCCTGCGCGAGCGCGTCACGATCGGTTATCTCGCCGACGCATGAGGCGACTACCGATTCACGGACATCGCGTTCGCGGATCGCGGTCGCGAGGATGTCGAACGTCTCCGGACTGACGCTTGGTTGTTCGACCCGTCTGAGCGTCTCGACGTCGGCCGTCTCCAGGAGCCGGGAGGCCGCCTCGAAGTCCGCGACGGAGACCTCCCGGATGAACTCCCGGGTGTCGACCCGGAGCCCGAACAACAACGCAGTGGCGATCCGCTCGTCCAGTTCCATGGCCAGCCGGTCGAAGTACTCCGCGATGAGAGTGCTCGTCGCGCCGATCGACGGGCGAATGTCGACGTACCGTGCATTCACCGGCGCGCGCGGAGGGTGATGATCGATGACGAAGTCAACCGTCGTCCCCTCCGGGAGCCCGTCGTTGACTCCCGGACGGGAGTGATCAACGAGTGCGATGCCGGCATACGTATCCAGATCGATCCCGTCGAGATGCTGAAGCGAGATGTCGAGGACGTTCACGAGCGCCCGGTTCTCCTGATGGGATATCTCGCCGCCGTAACACGCGTCGGCGTCGACGCCCGCTACCTCGGCGATATGCTGGAGGCCGATCGCGCTGGCGATCGCGTCAGGGTCGGGATTGTCGTGGGTGACGACGGCAAGCGGCCCGGAAAGCGACTGCAGAACCGAGAGGAGATCGACGATCCGCTCGTTTTCGTTCGCGCCGGTGACGTCCAACACCCGGTCAGCGATCGCCTGGACGGGATCAACGATCCGGTCCGCGATGCCAGCGAGCGCCTCGCGAACGGAATCCGGCGGATCGACGCCGACACAGACGACGATGGAGGCGTCGGGATACCGATCGCGAGCGGTTCGGGCCACCGCCAAGTTCCGATCGGGATCGTCGTCGGCGACGATGACGACCTCCGCTCGGTCGGGATACGACCGAGCGTCGGCGGGGTCGGCCTCGACGGCTGCGACGTTCGACTCCCGAAGCGTCGTAACCCAGCCGGAGTCGTCGGTGACGACGTAGACCTCCCCGCGCTGCTGGCGTGCCTGCTCGATGAGCGTGTGGCCGACCGAGCTACAGCCCAACACCAGTCGTCGAACCATGTGAACACGATAGGACGCTCGGCGCCTAAAACGGTGCCGTCCGGGGAGCGACGATCGACCGGGCGAGACCGTGGCCGGCAAAAGGGGCGATCGGAAAGCGGCCGAGTCGAACGGGAACGGATCGCGGTCGTCTTAGCCGAACAGCGCCGTCGCGGCTGCCTCCGCGGTCTCGATGACCGGGCCGAATCCGGGCAAGACGAGGACCGTGGCGACAGCAGCGAAGATGACCGCGCCATACAGCGCCGTCGGCCGTGAGTCGATGGTCGGAAGCGATCCCGACGGGTCATCAATCCACAGGGCCTTGACGACGCGGCTGTAGTAGTACAGCGACAGGACGCTGTTTATCGCGCCGACCGCTGCAAGCCACCAGAAGCCGTTGAATACGGCGTTCATGAACAGGAAGTACTTCGAGAAGAACCCGCCAAGCGGGGGAAGTCCCGCAAGCGAGAACATGAAGACGGTCATGGCCAGCGACGCCATCGGCGCCGTGCGACCGAGACCGGCGTAGTCCTCGAAAGTCCGACCGACGCCCCAGTGTTCGACCATCGCGATGAACAGGAACGCCCCGGTGTTCATGAAGCCGTAGACGAGCAGGTGTGCCATCGCGGACCCCATCACGGCGCCGTTGTGACTGCCGCCGGCCGAAAGCGCCGCCAGTCCGATCAGCGCGTAGCCGGCGTGGCCGACCGAGGAGTAGGCCAGCATCCGTTTGACGTTCGTTTGTACCGCGGCCGCGAAGTTCCCGAGGGTCATCGTGACGACCGCGAGGATCGCGAACGCGAGCGGCCAGTCAATACCGGCCGCAAGCGAGGCCCCGATCGGGAACGCCTCGGCGAACACGCGGAAGGCGACCGCGAACCCGGCGGCCTTCGAGGCCGACGAGAGGAAGGCACTCACCGGTGCCGGGGCGCCCTCGTATGCGTCCGGTGCCCAGAAGTGGAACGGCACCGAGGCGGTCTTGAACGCGAACCCACCGATCATCATCACGACGCCGATCCCGGCGACGCCCGAAAGCGCGCCGAGATCACCGAATGCGGTCGCAACGTCACCGAGGAGAAGCGATCCGGTCGCGGCGTAGACGAGCGAGATTCCGAAGGCGAAAATCGCCGAGGAGACCGCGCCGACGAGGAAGTACTTCATCGCCGCCTCGACGCCGCTACGGTTCCGTTTGAAGTAGGCAACGAGCGCGTACGACGGCAGTGAGACCATCTCCAGGGCGACGAAGACCGTCGCGAGGGAGTTTGCCGACGCCAGAAGCGCCATCCCGGTTGCCGCGAAGGTAACGAGCGAGTAGAACTCACCGGGCGTCTCGTGGTCGACGAGATAATCGTGGCTCGCGACGACTACGAGCGCCGTCACCGACGCGACGATGGCGGTGAAAAACAGCGCGAGGCCGTCGATCTTGAGTGCGTCCGCGAACAGGTAGATCGCGCCACCGGTCGCGGGCTGGCCGGTGCCGACAGCGAGATACCACACCGCGAACGCTAGCGAAGTGAGCGATCCGATCGCCGCGATGATCGACGAGGCGGCGTTCGTCCCGCTTTTCGGACGGAGAGTGTCGTAAAGCAACAGCACGAGGCCGGTGAGCGCAAGCGCGAGCGCCGGCGCGAGTGCCATCCACTCGGGAAGCGGTGCCGAACCGGTCTGGGCCGGAACGGCTGCCAGCGGTTCACCGATCGACGACTGTAGCGTGAGCGCCATCAGTTGACACCTCCTTCAACGACCGGAGCGACCGCATCGCGCATCATCTCGAAGATGAGATCCGGGGCGACGCCGAGAACGATGATCGCGACCAGAAGCGCCGCAAGCGGTAGCGTATCGTGGAGCGCCGCCGGCCCGATATCGTAGTCGGTATCGAGCCGGTAGGGACCAAACAGGGTCCGCTGCATCGCGAACAGCAGGTAGCCGGCGACGATCACGATGCCGAACATCGCGACCGCGGTGAACACCGGCATCAGGCCGTTCGCGACCGGCGAACCGAACGAGCCCACGAAGACGTAGAACTCGCCGGCGAAGCCGGCCATCAGCGGCAGACCCATGTAGCCGAACGCGCCGGCAACGAGGATCCACACCGCGACCGGCATCCGGTCCGCGACCCCGGACATATCCGTCACCATCCGGGTGTGGGTGGCGTTGTAGATGACCCCGACCGCCATGAACATCAACCCGGAGATGAGCCCGTGAGCGACCATCTGGAAGGTCGCGCCGCCGACGCCGTAGACGGTGTAGGCGATCAATCCGAGGGTGACGTATCCCATGGAGGAGACGGACGAGTAGGCGACGATCCGCTTGAGGTCCTGCTGTGCGAGCGCGAGCATCGCGCCGTAGATCACGGACGCCACGGCGACGATCGCGATCGGGACCGCGAGCGCGGTCGCCTGCTCGGGCAGCATCGTGAAGTTGAATCGGAGCAATGCGTAGGTACCCATCTTCAGGAGGACGCCCGCCAGAAGCACCGACGCCGGCGTCGGCGCCTCGACGTGGGCGTCCGGCAACCAGGTGTGAACCGGCACCATCGGGACCTTCACCGCGAACCCGATGAACATCGCGAGGAACGCGATCATCGCGATCGAGCCGGGAGCGATCCCGTAGAACGGTTCGAGTTCCCCGGCGGCGATCGACGCCGCGATCTCGGGCATCCCGAACGTCTCGACCGGGAGGCTAAACACGAGCGTCATGAACCCGAGGAACATGAGCAGCGAGGCCGCGTTCGTGTACACGAAGAACTTGATCGCGGCGTACTTGCGGCGCGGACCGCCCCAGACGCCGATGAGGAAGTACATCGGCAGTAGGACGGCCTCCCAGAAGACGAACCATGCGAAGAAATCAAGCGCGGAGAACACGCCGAGGAGGTTCGCCTCCATGAACAGCATGAGGCCGTAAAACTGGCTCTGCCGGTCGTCGATCGGCGTCCATGCCGACAGGATCGCAAGCGGAACGAGGAACGTCGTGAGCACGACGAGCGGCAGGCTGATGCCGTCGAGACCGACGAACCACTGAACGGTGTATCCACCGATCTCGATCCAGTCGATCCGCGTTTCGAACGCGAGCTCGCCGCCCATGAGGGCGTTTCCGCTCCCGTCGAACAGTGACCACAGGTAGAGGCTCCCGACGAAGGGAACCAGGCTGAACGCGAACGCGAGACGGCTTGCCCACCGGTTGGGTACGGCGAGCACCGTCAGCGCGGCCGCGAAGGTGAATGCGATGAGTACTTCGATGATCACAGGAACCACCCCCCGAGAACGCCCAGGACGATGAGCAACCCGGTGAGCCCGAGCGTCAGGATCGCCGCGTAGTTGGTGACGATCCCCGTCTGGACGCGGCGAATTCGCTCACCCGCCGCGAGGCTCACCGAGGAGGTGCCGTTAACCACGCCGTCGATCACGCCCTGATCGAAGGTGTCGGCGACGCCGGCGAGGCCCGCCGTCCGATCGGCGAGCCAGACCTGCAGTTCGTCCTGGTAGTAGTTGTTGTACAGTACCGTCTTGATGCCGCCGAGTCTGGCCGTGTGTTCGGCCGGGTCGGCAACGTTATACAGCGTCCACGCGGTGGCGACGCCGAGCAACGCGAGCGCGAGCGAAACGCCGGCACCGACGAGGACCGTGGCCGCCTCGCCGCCGGCGATGTATCCGGAGGTGTAGGGACCGAGATCGGCGTAGTGGTGGGAGGTGAGTTCGGCAAAGCCGCCGTACTCGCCGTCGAGCCACCGGTGGAGGAAGTCGATACCCTCCACGCCGAGGACCTTCTGAACGGGGACCATGTTAACGACGCCGGCGACGACCGCCAGGATGCCGAGAACGGTGAGCGGCCCCTTCACGTTCCAGCGAACCGAATGCGGGTTGCGTGCGGTCTCCGTGCGCGCCTCGCCGTGGAAGGTGAGGAACACCATCCGGAACGTGTAGAAGGCGGTAACGGGAACCGCGAGCAGACCCATCGCCCACGCGGCAAGCAGCAGCGGCTCGTTCAGGCCGTGTACGAACGCCTCATAGAGGATCTCGTCTTTCGACCAGAATCCGGCGAACGGGAAGATACCCGCAAGCGCGAGCGACCCGGCGAGGAACGTCCAGTAGGTGACGGGCAGTTTCGCCTTGAGTCCGCCCATCTCCCACATGTTCTCCTCGTGGTGCATCGCGATGATGACCGCGCCGGCTCCGAGGAACAGCAGGGCCTTGAAGAAGGCGTGAGTCATCAAATGGAAGACTGCAGCGACGTACCCGCCCGCGCCCAGCGCGAGCATCATGTACCCGTACTGGGAGATGGTGGAGTAGGCAAGCACCTGCTTGAGTTCATCCTTAACGACGCCCATCGTCGCGGCGAAAAGCGCCGTGAAGCCGCCGATGAAGGCGATGATCGCCATCGTCGTCGGCGTCAACACGTAGAATCCGTACATCCGGGCGATGAGGTAGACGCCGGCGGCGACCATCGTCGCGGCGTGGATGAGCGCGGAAACCGGCGTCGGGCCCTCCATCGCGTCGGGGAGCCAGGTGTGCAGCGGGAACTGTGCGGACTTGCCGATCGCTCCGCCGAGCACCAGCAACCCGAGCACGGTGAACCACGTCTCGGTTCCGAGACCGAACGGCGTCCACGCGTTGAACTCGCCGGCAAGCGCCTGCTCTGCAAGCACCGGGAAGGATTCAGATCCGGCGAACGCGGCCGTTCCGAAGGTCGCGAAGATCGCGACCACGCCCACGAGGAAGAAGTAATCGCCAAAGCGAGTGACGAGGAACGCCTTCTTCGCGGCCGAGGGCGGGCCGGGTTCGCGGAAGTGGAAGCCGATCAGCAGGTACGAACAGAGGCCGACCAGCTCGAAGAACATGAACGCAATGAGCAGGTTATCGGCGACGACGAACCCAAGCATCGACGCGGTGAACAGGCCGAGTCCGGCGTAATACCGCGGGAGGTCGGGTTCCCCCTCGTCGTTCATGTAGCCGAGCGAGAAGACGTGCACGAGCAGCGCGATGAGCGTCACGATGACGAGCATGAGCGCCGACAGCGGATCGATCAGTACGCCGAAAGCGAGTTCGATCTCCTGTGGCCCGATCCCCCCGGAGGCCATCCCGTCCGTCGAGACCCACCGGTAGAGGGTTTCAGCATGCTGGCGTCCGCTCGCGACGGTTACGAGCACCCAAAGCGACAGCAGGAACGATCCCGCCGTCGCAGCGATACCGCCGAACGCGCCTCCCTTTGGCAGATACTTGCCCAGGAACAGCGCGACGAGGAACGATACGAACGGCAACGCGACGATCGCGGGTACGTAGGCAAAAGCATCAACCATCTTACCACCTCATCTCCCGTGGAACTGTCACGTCGGTCACGCCGAAGTTACGGTACATCACGAGGATGATGCCGATCCCGATCGCGACCTCGGCGGCCGCAAGCGCGATCACGAACAACGCGAACACCTGTCCGGTGAGATCGCCGTAATACTGCGAGAAGGCGACCAGGTTAATGTTCGCGGCGTTCAGCATCAACTCGACGCTCATCAGGAAGTACAACGCCTCACGGCGCGTAAGCACGCCGAACAGGCCGATACAGAAGACGGCCGCGGCCAAAAGCAGGTAATACTGAGCGGGAACCACGGTCACTCACCGCCCTCCCCGGCCTTTCTGCCTTCGGTAAACGCCGAGCCGACCGCCGAGACGATCGTTCCCTCCTCCTCACGTTTGGAGAGATATAACGCGCCGTCGATCGCGACGTCGAGCGTGAGCGCCACGATCAAAAACGCCGCGAGGAATCCCTCGGTCGAGCCCGCAAGCGCTCCCAACTCGAGGTTGAACAGCGCGAACCCGATCTCGTGGGTGATCCCGTACTCGCCGAGTTCGAAGCCGGCCGGCTCCCCGAAGTCCGCGCTCAGGAAGACGGCAGCCATCACGGCGAAAAGCAAAAGCGACGTGAGGCCGGGAACGAGTCCCCGATCCTCGGCGTCGTAGTCTGCGTCGGGCCCGCCACGTTCGCGTGTGTCCGGGTCGTCACTCATACACTACTCACCTCCGGTTCGTCGGTACGCGTGAGCATCACGGCAAACGTGATGAGGATGAGAACCCCGCCCACGTAGACGAGGATCTGCATCGCGGCCAAAAACTCGGCCTGCAACATCACGTAATGCACCGCGACGCTCAACAGGGCGGCGCCCAAAAGCAGGGACGCGTGAAAGAGGTCCCGTGCCAAGACGACGCCCAGGCTGCACGCCAACGTAATGAGGGCGAACAGCGCGAACGCGATGGTTTCAAGCACCATTGTGTGTGTCTCCGTTCAGATGTCCTTTGAAGATTTCGAGAGCGACTCCGCGTCGCTTCGAACTACTGGTAATCGACCTCCCCGTCTCCCTCACCGATCCAGGCGCCGCGATCGGGGTTTCGCGAGCCTAGCGGGTCGATACCCTTGTACCACGGGACGTTCTTGAGCTGTTCTTTGTTGTACACGAAGTCGTCTTTCGTGTCCGCGGTGAATTCGAAGTTCTGTGTCAACAGGATGGCGTCGACGGGACAGACCTCCTCGCACAGCCGACAGTAGATGCACTGTCCGATGTGGAGGTTGTATTCCTCGCCGTTGCGCTGTTCGTCCTGTACGATCTGTATCGTGTCGTTCGGACAGACGTTCTCGCACTGTCGACACCAGATACACCGTTCCTGACTGAACTTGTGGACGCCACGGAACCGCGGGCTCACGTCGGGGGCGACGTCGGGATATTCCACCGTGAACGTCGTCCCGTCGAGCGCGTGTTTCATCGTGGTCGCCATCGATTTGAGCAATCCGATCATGAGACGATCACTCCCACGAGCACCGCCGTGAGAAGCAGGTTCGCGAACGACAACACCAACAGTCCCTTCCAGCCGATCTCGATGAGTTGGTCGATACGGACGCGCGGAAGCGCCGAGCGGCACCACTGAGTGAACAGGAAGAACGCCCAGATCTTGACCACGAACCAGATGAACCCGATGCTCGCCGGTCCGGGGCCGGAAGCGCCACCGAGGAACGCGACTGCGATGATTGCCCCGCCGAGGAAGACGTGAAGGAACTCGCCGAGGTAGAACAACACGAAGTACGCCGAGGAGTATTCGGTCTGATACCCGGCGACGATCTCAGTCGGTGCCTCGGGGATGTCGAACGGATTCCGACCGATCTCGGCCATGTTTGCCACGACGAACAACACGAACGCGAACGGATTGACGAACGCGTACCACGCGGGAATCGTCACGCCCGCGATGGTAAACAGCGCCTCCTGTTGGGCACTCACGATCGCGCTGGTCTGAAGCGTCCCGGCGAAGATCACCACGGACATCGCGGTGACGATAAGCGGGATCTCGTAGGCGAGATTCTGTGCGACCGCCCGAAGCCCGCCGAGCAGCGAGTACTTGTTGTTCGAGGCGTAGCCGGCCATCACCAGCGAGACGGAGGCGATCGACGCAAACGCAAACACCAGCACGAAGCCGACTTCGGGGTCGGCAAGCTGGAGGTTCACGGGACCGATTCGTCCCATCGGGATCACCGAAAAGCCGAGCAGGGCAGAAGCCGGAAGGACGATCGGCGCGAGATCGTAGGCCGGCCGGACCGCGTCCTCCGGGATGATGAGCTCCTTGGCGAGCAGATGGACTGACGCCGCCGGGATGATCAACAGCCCGAACGGACCGATCCTGTTGACCGCGATCCGGTCCGTAAACGCCGCCGTTATCTTCCGTTTTGCCCATGGCCCGGCAACGCCGGTGAACGCAAGCATGATGTTGCCGATCAGGAAGGCCGCAATGAGCGCGCCGACGATCTCCCCGAGGATACCCGGCAGTCCAAGCGCAGTCGTGACCTGTTCGGGAAACAGCTGGGCGGCGATCGCGTCGCCGGCCGGCGCGAGCGAACCGCCGGTCATCAGCGGTCCACCTCCCCGAGAACGATGTCGAGGCTCCCGAGGGCAGCGATCATGTCCGGGATGTACTCCCCGTTTGCCATCTCCGGGAGCGTCTGTAGATTCGAAAAGCACGGCGAGCGGATCTTAAAGCGCGCCGGCTTGTCCGTCCCGTCGGAACGGATGTAGACGCCGAGTTCGCCCTTTGCACCCTCGACGGCACGGTAGATCTCGGCGTCGTCGTCCGGCTTGAGCGTCCGAGGCACGTTCGCCTGGATGTTACGCTCCTCCTCGGGCCAGTCCTCGAGCAGGTCGATACACTGTTCGATGATCTTCGCCGACTCCTCGACTTCGCGCATCCGGACGAGCAGGCGGCTGTAGTTGTCACAACCGTCCTCGGTGACGACGTCCCAGTCGAGTTCGTCGTAGTAGCCGTACGGGTCGTCACGACGAAGGTCGTAGTCGACGCCGGAGCCCCGAAGCACGGGGCCGGTCGCGCCGTAGTTCTTCGCGACGTCCGGCGGAAGGATCCCCGTGCCGATCGTTCGGGCCTGGAGGATCTCGTTGGCGGTAAGCAGGTCGTGATACTCCTCGATGGAGCCCGGTAGCTGATCGAGGAAGTCCCGCGTGTCCGAGAAGAACTCCTCGCGCGGCTCCGGGAGGTCCCAGACGACCCCGCCAAGTCGGAAGTAGTTGAACATCATCCGCTGACCGGTGAGGTCCTCGAGCAGGTTTTGGACCTGTTCGCGGTCGTTGATCGCGTACATGAACGTCGCGGTGAAATCGCCGTTGACGTCCAGCGCGAACGTCGCAAGCGCCAACATGTGTGCGGCGATCCGACACATCTCGGCACCCATCGTGCGGATGATCTGGGCGTATTCGGGAACCTCGATGTCCGCCAGATCCTCCGCCGCGCGGGCGTAGGCCCACTCGTTGAGCAGGCCGGCCGAGATGTAGTCCCATCGGTCGGGATACGGCATGATCTGATGTCTGTAGGTTCCCGACTGAGCCATCTGCTCCTCGTTACGGTGGAGATAGCCGATGTCGGATTCGACGTCGGCGACCTGCTCACCGTCGAGGGTCGTCTTCAGGTGCAACACGCCGTGGGTGGCCGGGTGGTGTGGACCGATGTTGATGAACATCGTGTCCGACTCGTCGGCCATGTGGTCCTCCTGAAGCGGGTTGGCGTGCTCGCGAAGCGAGACGACCTGGGGTTGATCCTGATCGTAATCGAGCGAGAGCGGATGTCCCTGCCAGGTGTCGGGAAGCAGGATTCGGCGCAGGTCGGGGTGGCCGTCGTACTCGATGCCGACGAGGTCGTAGGCCTCCCGTTCGTGCCAATCAGCCGTCCGGAAAACGGGTTCGGCCGACTGTGAGACCGGATTCTCCTTATCGGCGGGGACGACGATGCTCACCTCCTGTGTCGGGTCCGCGAACTTCTTGAGGTGGTAGATCGACTCGTATCGGTTTTCGTACTCCTGTGCCGTGACCACCGAGAGGTGGTCGTAGTCGGCCTCCTCTTTGAGCGTCGAAAGGACGTCCTGGACGGCATCCGGACGGATCACGAATCCGGGCGCGTTGCGGTGGTCATCGCGGCCGATGACGTGAACGCCGAGAAGCTCGGCAAGCTCATCGGGGTCCTGCGTGGGGACGACCCCGGCGGAGTCGGCCGGTTCGAGGTCGGATTCCGGATCTTCCAAGCTCATGGCGAATCAGCGAAGTCGTATCGCATCACGAGGTCATCCTCGTCGATCTGATCGGTCAGGTGTTCGACGAGTTCGTCCTGTTCGAGATCCGAGAACTGTTCGAGCTCGTAGGGCTTTACCGTCACCGGGCTCGCCTCGCCGTTGGCGATCCGCTCTTGGAGCTTGGCGACGCCGTAGACGAGGGCCTCGGGACGGGGGGGACAGCCGGGGACGTGGATGTCGACCGGGATGACCTCCTCTGCGCCCTTGATGACGTTGTATCCCTCCTGGAACGGGCCGCCGGAGATCGTACACGATCCCATTCCGACCACGAACTTCGGCTCGGGCATCTGGTCGTAGACGCGTTTCATCCGCGGGGCGAACTTGGAAACGATCGTCCCGGGGACGATCATCACGTCGGCCTGACGAGGCGACGCGCGCGGCACGCCCGACCCGAACCGATCGAGGTCGTGTTTGACCGCGTAAGTGTGCATCATTTCGATGCTACAGCAGGCGATCCCGAACTGTAGCATGAACATCGAGGACCCACGGGCCCAGTTGAGGAACTTGTCGAACTTCGTGAGGATGAACGGCGAGGAACCGAACGCCTCCCGAAGCCGCGAGTTGAATCTGTCGCCGCGGCCCTCGCCCATGCGGGCGTCGCGGGTGTCTGTCACCACCGCGGAGTCATCCGTAATAAATGGTTGGTTACTACTCATAGTTGGTCACGTTCCGTCTTTCGGCGGGCAGCACGGGGACTTTGCATCCACTCGACCGCGCCATTCCGCCACGCCCAGACGAGTCCGATCGTGAGAATTCCGACGAACGCGAGCATCGGCCACAGGATCTGCAACATCGGGACGCCGGCCTCCAATGCTGGCCGATAGACGACGGCCCACGGGAACAACAGGACCGTCTCGATGTCGAACACGAGGAACAACAGCGCCACCATGTAATACTGGATGTTGAACCGAATGTGCGCGCTTCCGGTCGGTATCTCGCCGGACTCGTAAATGGTGCGTTTGCCTTGTTCCGGCACGCTTGGACGTAACAACGCCGAGACCGCCATCATTCCGAGGGGAATGGCGATTCCGACGACCGCCAATGCGCCGATAGCTATCCAATCGCTCATACAGGTCTCCGTAACGTGAGGTGATTTGGTTGGACCCTACATAAGCGTTGATTCTCGTGCGCGGGGGGAAGACGACGGGTTCAAGCGGTGTCGGAGATAGTTTCGTCAGGAGTTTCCTTTGCGAAAGCCGTCAAGCCCCAGATCGTGGAGGTCCCGGGACACTTGGGCAACCCCGTCCTGCAGCTCCTCGTGATATTCGCGGAGGCGAGTCTCTATCGTATCGTGTTCGCGCGCGAGGATCTGGGCCGCCGAGAGTCCCGCGTTGAACGACTTGCCGGCGTCGACGGCGACGATCGGCGCTCCGGTCGGCATCCCGATCACGGAATCGACCGATTTCTCCTGGACTGGAACGCCGATCACCGGAACCGGATAGGCGATCGAAGCGGTCATGTTCGGGAGGTCGGCCGACTTGCCGCCGGCACCCGCGATCACCACATCGAGACCACGATCGGTCGCCGTCTCCGCGTACGCGTACATCAGATCGGGCGTTCGGTGTGCCGAGACGACATAGCTCTCGTAGGTGAATCTGGAATCCGGCGGGTCGTCGAAGTCGGTCTGTTCCGCAAAGCCCAACTCCGAAAGCGCCTCGTAGGCGCCGTCCATCGTCGGGAGGTCCGAATCGGACCCCATGATGATGCCGACGTCCGGTGTGGTCTCCGGGTCGGCGTCCCGTTCGGCTTCGGCTTCGAGTCGGTCGATGAGTTCGGTGACGGTAGTCATGATTCGATGAGTCGGGTCGTCGATCGTCAGTCGGTGAACGTCAGGGCCTCGCGCAACTCGCGTGCCCGAGCGAGTCGTTCCGCAATGGTGTCGGCGGGATCCTCGATCACGTCCGTGGAATCGGACGCATCCACAGAATCAGAAGCGTCCGTGAACTCGGAGCTGGTCGAATCCGTCGCCGGACCGCTCACGGTCAGATGTCCCATCTTCCGGAGCGGACGAACGTCGTTCTTGCCGTACCAGTGGAGATCCGCGTCCGATGCCTCGAGAATCGTCTCGACGCCCGAGAGCGTCGCCGGCTGGATATCCTCGACATCGCCGAGAACGTTCGCGGTCACCGTGGGCGCACTCAACTCGGTCGGCCCGAGCGGCCATCCGAGGACCGCACGGACGTGGTTCTCGAACTGGGAGGTCCGTGCGCCCTCGATGGTCCAGTGGCCGGAGTTGTGTGGCCGCGGGGCGATCTCGTTGACGAGCACTTCCCCCTCGACGGTCTCGAACAGTTCGATGCCATAGACGCCCCGACCGTCGAGGAACGTGAGGACGTCCCGGGCGACCGACTCGGCTCGACGAGAGACCGCGTCGTCCGTCCGGGCCGGCGTCGCGCTTTCGCGGAGGATCTCCTCGCGATGGATCGTCTCGGTTACGGGATAGGTCCGGACCTCCGTGGCCCCCTTCACGCCGATGACGGAGAGCTCCCGTTCGAAGGGAACGAACGTCTCCGCCATCGCGTTCGCACCGATCTCGCCGATCGCCGCCTCGGCGTCGGCCGGATCAGTGACAGGGCGGTTCCCGCGTCCGTCGTATCCGCCCTCCCGGGCCTTGAGCATCACCTGTCCGAACCGGTCGAGGGCGTCCTCGAGATCGGCGACCGAACCGACCGCCTGAAACTCCGGCACCGGGATGCCAGCATCCGCGAGGGCCCGCTTCTGGACGAGTTTGTCCTGGATCGTCCGGAGGGAGTCCGGATCGGGGTGGACCGGGACATCGTACTCCTCGCTCGCCGCCGCGAGGACGTCCGGATCGGCGAGTTCGATCTCGTAGGTGAGCACGTCGGCCCGATCGGCGAGGTCCCGTATCGCCGCCTCGTCATCGAAGGCACCCACGATCTGGTCTTCGACCACCGGCGAGGCCGGGCACCCGGGCGTCGGATCGAGCACGACGACCTCAACGCCGAGTCGGGCGACCGCCTCGCCGATCATCCGCCCGAGCTGTCCGCCGCCGACGATCCCGAGCGTCGGCCCTGGTAGCGTAACTGTCACGCGCGTGGGTTGCATACGTCGGTGCATAAGGGTTGCCTCATACGACGATCGGATACCCACAAACGCGGATCGAGGCCTGAAAACGCGACCTGACGGACCGGCAGAACGACCGAATCAGCATCATTCTCCCGACCGTGCGGCCCGAAGGGCGTCCTCCTCGAGGAAGAAGGCGATCCGGAAGTTCCAGAGGCGGAGTTGGTGTTCGCGCACGCGATAGCCGTCGAGGTGAGGTTCGACCTCCCCACGAGCGTCGGCGTGGACGATCACGACAGGGGGCGCGTCGGCAAGCGCCTCCTCCCGGTCGGCGTCGGCGCTAATGCTGTCGACGCGTGCATCCGATCGCTCGAGGTACCAGGGCAGCGGGAGCCGATCGTTCCAGCCGCCCGGGGCGTACATCTCGTCGGCATCGGATTCGTCGGCCACGTAAAACGTGTCGTCTCGCGAGTCGACGTCAGCTCCCACGAACAGTACGTCGGTCCCGTCACCGTGATGGCTCGCGATCGCCTCGATGTCGGCGATCGTTTCGGAAGCGTCGTTGTGGGGCTGAGCCCACTGGACGACGGCGGTATGATCAGAGTTCGTCGAGTTCCAGTAGGTGGCCGTGGGCGCGAGCAATCCCCCGGTCGCCGTCAATGCGATCAGAAGGACGATCGCCGCGGATCCGGGTTCGGGAACGTGTATCGTCGGCGATCCCGCTGTGGAGTCATCGATCGCGATCGCAGCTCGACACTCCCGAAGGACGTACGCGAGACCGACGGCGGCCGGGATCGTCGCCGGAAGCACGATGTGGACTGCCGACCACGGCGCGTTGATATCGGTTGCGGCCGGGTAACCGATGAGGCTCGCGATCCCCCAGTATGCGGCGAAGGCGACGAACGCGCGGTTACGGCCGGCCGGAACGCGATCGCGTCCCCGGACGTGTCCGTCGACGATGAATCCGACGACCGCAAGGACGGCCGTCACCGCCGCCGCGTGCGCGATCGTCTCCAATTCGTGTCCGAGGTAGGTCAGGTAGGGGTTGTCCTGCATGTCCCCCTTGATCCACAGGTCGACGAGTTCGCGGACGGAGCCGACGGTTGCCTCGTGAAGGACGCCCGACCACGCTTCCGGCGACCCGATCGCTCGGTAGAGATCCGGACGAGGGGCATAGAAAAACACGATGATGGCGAGGAAGACGACGCCGATCCCGACGACGTGGGATAGCAGAACCCCGACGGGATGGCGGTCCCCGGCAACCGCGACGAGTCCGCGCCAGCAGGCCTGCGCCCAGTCAACTGCCGTCGATCGAAGCCCATCCCGCCGGACGACGCGGGCGAGCCGATGATCGACGAGTAACGCGCCGGCACCGAGAAAACACAGTACGTAGAGGATCGTGTTCGCCTTCGTCGAAAGTGACAGCGCGAGCAATGCGGATCCCGCATAGAGGTGCCGGACCTGTCGCGTGTCGAGCGCCCGGACGACGAACCCGAGCGCGAGAAACGCGAAGGCGCCAACGAGCACGTCGTTGCGCATGAACCGCGAGTAGTAGACCAAAAGCGGGTTGAGAGACAGGAACGCGGCCAACGTAACCACTTCGAGGCGATCGAGGTGCGCCCGGAACAGCAGGGCACCGAGCGGGAGGATGCCGCCGACCAGCGCGACGACGAGACGCGCCGAGGCGTCCGTCGGAGGGAGAACACCGAAGAGCGCCCCGTTTACGATCCGCAGGAACGGGCCGTGAATGATGGGCTCGTACTCGAAGTGACCGGTCTCGGCGTATCGTAGCGTCCAGTATCCAACACGTCCTTCGTCCCAGTGAAAGACCCTCCCACCGAGGTCATACAGCCGGATCGCAAGTCCGAGGATCGTCAGGAGTACGACGCCAGCAACCGTCCGGCGATCGGTGACGGAACGATCGCGATGATCGCCGGACCCCGGAGGTGACATACACGGAGGAACCACACGCGAGGTTACAATTCTTGTGTTCCACGGATCGAACGAAACGGTCCTTCTGTTCCACGGATCGAACGAAACGGTTCGACGGCCGGGGGCCGGGATCGAACCCATCGCGTGAGTCTGTCGAGTGAGTCGTGTTTGACCGACCGCCTGAATCAGTCGTGTTTGAAGCTTCGCGATCCGGTGAAGGCCATCGCCATGCCGTGATCGTTTGCTGCCTCGATGACGTCCTCGTCATTGACCGACCCGCCCGGCTGGATCACGGCCTCGATGCCGGCGTCGGCCGCCTCCTCGATCCCGTCGGGGAACGGGAAGAACGCATCGGAGGCCATGACGGCTCCCTCGGCGGATTTCCCATCCGCATCCTTCTCGGATTTCATCGCTGCGAGCGTGACGGCGTCGACCCGGGAGACCTGCCCCGTGCCGATCCCGACCGTCTCGGTCCCGGTGGCAAAGAGTATCCCGTTCGATTTCACGTGTTTGAGCGTCCGCCAGGCGAAACACATCGTCTCGAGTTCCGCGTCGGTCGGATCGCGTTCGGTGACGACCTCCAGATCGTCCGCGGTCGGCGACTGGAGATCACGTTCCTGGACGAGTCGACCGCCGACGAGCGACTTCTCCGTGAGCGTCTCGCGGAACCGATCCTCGCCGTCGCCGAGGGGACCGACGTCGAGAACGCGCAGGTTCGATTTCTCACGGAGAACGTCGAGGGCCGCGTCGGTGTACCCCGGTGCGATGACGACCTCCTTAAATGAGTCAGTAATGGCCGAGGCGGTCTCGGCGTCACACTCGCGGTTGAGTGCGACGATTCCGCCGAAGGCCGATTTGGCGTCCGTCCGCAACGCGCGGTCGTAGGCGTCCGCGATCGTCGAGCTCGTCGCACAGCCGGCCGGATTCGTGTGTTTGATCACGGCGGCGGCAGGCTCCTCGAACTCCTTTATCAACGAGAGGGCGGCGTCCGCGTCGTTGTAGTTGTTGTAGCCCATGCCCTTCGCACCCTCGTTCAACTGGGGCGCGCCGACGACGGTGGCCTCCTCGCAAGCGTCGTCAACGTAGATGGCGGCATCCTGGTGGGGATTCTCGCCGTACCGAAGCTGATCGCCGCGGTCCTCGGAGACGATCCGTCGCGTCGGGAAATCCCCGCCCGTGTCGCCATCGATCGAGACGGTTTCGGCGTCCTCGTCGACAGTCACACGATCCTCAGCGAACCACCGGACGACCCGGGGATAGGCGGTGAACTCCGCTTCATATAGCACTCTATGCTTTAAGCTGTCCGCGTCGTCGTCCTCATAGACCGGAACCGGCTCCTGAGTGAGGATTGGACCGGAATCGACATCCTCGGTGACGACGTGGACGGTACAGCCCGTCGTCCGGACGCCCGCATCGAGGACCTGCTCGTGGGCGTCCATCCCCGAGAATGCAGGGAGCAACGAGGGGTGAACGTTGATCGTCGTCGGCGCACTATCGAGGAACTCCCGAGTTAACACGCGCATGTAGCCGTCGAGGCAGACGAGTTCGAAATCGTAGTTCGAGAGCCGTTCGAGGATCCGGCGTTCGTGTGACTCGCGCGACTCATCGGGCTCACGGTCGACGACCTCGGTGGGGATCCCGCGTTCGGCGGCCGACTCGACGATCGGCGCCCCCTCGCGATTACTCAACACGACGGACAGTTCCGCGCCGCCCGGCGCGACGTCATCGATGTGTAACAGGTTTCGGCCCCGGTTGCTGGCCAGTCCGGCGATCTTCATACCCGTGCGTCCTCGCGGTCAACTATATGGATTGCGGTCGATCGTCGATCGGTATCCACGAACGCGGATAGATATGCGCGCGATCGGGACACATATCGGTGGAAGTATGCACGGCCGTGGGCGGATCCATCGATACGCTTTTGCGGTCCCCGCGGCAGCATCCGACATGACGAACGATCGACGATCGACGACCGATCGCGGGGATTCGATCGCGGATCTCCCGCGTGAGGATCCCCTCGCGGCCGTCTCTCCGCTCGACGGACGGTATGCCGGACGGACCGAACCGCTCTCGCCGTACGCGAGCGAAGCCGGGTTGATGCGGGCCCGCACTCGCGTCGAGGCCGAATATCTGATCGCCCTGGCCGACCTCGACGTGACGCCGATCGACATGGATGAGGACGCCCGATCGGCGATCCGATCGACGTACCGAACCTTCGACGCCGCGGACGCACGCCTTATCAAGGATCTCGAGGTACGTGGTGCCGAGGGCTACGAGGCGACCAATCACGACGTGAAGGCGATCGAGTATTTCCTCCGCGTCCGGCTGTCGGAGTTGACGACGGACGGGACGGCCAGGAACGAGAACCCGATCGACGACGCCGAGGCACTGTATCCGTGGATTCACTTCGGCCTCACGAGCGAGGACGTCAACAATCTCGCCCATCGGCTCCTCGTGAAACCCGCGATCGAGGAGGTACTCGTCCCCGCAATCCGGGAAGTTCGCGAGGAGTTGACGACGCTTGCCCACGATTACCGCGACGTACCGATGCTCGCACGGACGCATGGCCAACCGGCAACGCCCACCACCTTTGGAAAGGAAATGGCGGTCTATGCGACCCGACTCGGACGTGGACTCGGCCGACTCAAGGACGCGACGGACGCGATCGCCGGCAAACTCGCGGGTGCCTCCGGGACGTACGCCGCCCACGAGGCGGCTTACTCGGAAGTCGACTGGCGGGCGTTCTCCCGGTCGTTCGTGACCGACCTCGGGCTCGAACACGTCGACCTCACGACGCAGGTAAACCCCTGTGACGATCTAGCCGCCGTCTTCGATGCAATCCGTGGGATCAACAACGTCCTCCGGGACCTCGATCTCGACGCTTGGCTGTACGTCTCCGACCGCTATCTCGGCCAGGAAACCGTCGAGGGCGAAACCGGCTCCTCGACGATGCCTCATAAGGTGAACCCGATCGACTTCGAGAACAGCGAGGGGAACCTCTCGAAGGCCAACGCTGACCTCACGTTCCTAGCCGACTACATCACCACCTCGCGTCTCCAGCGTGACCTTTCGGATTCGACCGTCAAACGAAACGTCGGCGCCGCGCTCGCCCATAGCCTGATCGGCTACTCGAAGGCGGCGGACGGACTGGAGACGGTCGTGCCGAACGAGCAGGTCATGCACGAGGAACTGGAGGGGACCCCGGAGATCATCGGTGAGGCCGTCCAGACGATCCTTCGACGGGAGGGCGATACGGAGGCGTACGAACGGGTGAAGACGTTGAGTCGAGGGAAACGCGTCACGCTCGCGGACTTTCGTGAGCTCTTCGCGGAGTTGTCGGTCGACGAGTCGGTTCGTGAGGAGCTGAATGCGTTGACGCCCGCCGGCTACACCGGGATCGCGGACGACCTCGCGGTCACGATCGACGACGAGCAGTAAGTGTTGGGAGGGACGAGGATCGACGGTCTCCGGCTACCTGATAAACTAGATAACGCGATAGAGAAAGTCGAGATGAAATCGGCCGACGCCGAGAGCCCGTCCCGGGATCTCTGATCGATCGTGTCGTCACGGATGATGAATCCGTGAACAGCAGACCACTCGGAGAGGGCACTGTGTCGACCACGCTACTCGCTCTCTCGATCACCGCTGAGTGGAACGAGACGCCGTCCGTTCCTCAGTAGTCGCGCGCTGTCGGTGGGCAGCATCCCACTCTTCGAATACACCGTATTCCGTCATCGTCGTCATGCCAGCGATGGCGGCCCGAAGACTGATTCCAATGAGGGGGATGTCGGCGACCGTTACAATGACGTCCGCTTGAATCACGGCTCCGTCGCGCAACAGCACGTCAATGAACTCAACGATAGCGTGCGTATCGTCCTTTGTTGGATCCATGCTTTCTACCCGATGTCCGGTGCGAACGTATACGGTGGCCATGCCCCGGTGAATCTGATTCTAACTCCGTTCTGCTCGACTAATTCGTCCAACCGGTCACCGAGTGCGGATTCATCCGTTGCGTCCGCGAGGACTGCCAGTCGCGCAACTTGTTCCCCCTCGGTTGCGGCGCTGGGTTCCGATAGCTGAGAGTGGGGATCCTGTTCAATCAGTTCGTTCACGACAGGGGTGACTGTCTCTTTCAGCCTCGCGTTTAGCTCGGCGCGATGTTCTTGCTTCAGTTCGCGAAGCCGCTTGTCGTACTGTTTCTCGAGTAGAAATGCCTTACCGGCCCCTGCCCGCTGTTGGCGTTGCTGTAATTCCTGCAACTGATCGTCCTGATCTGCGATCTCGTCTTCGAACGTCGACGGTTCCCAGAACAATCGAATCCGATACTCCCACGTGTCTGCAAACGATGTCAACGCCTCGCGAATCCTGTCGTGTTGTCCATGCAACCACTGGGTGACACCCGTATCACCCCCCTCAAGAACGGTGTTGAACCGCATCGGTAGCGGTGTCCCGAATACGTCGCCCGCCGCGTCGACGACGTGCTGGTGCCTGAGAATCCGTTTTTTTACTTGTTCCGGATTCTCCGTACTGTAGATCGTTTCACAGTCGTGGACAACGGCTCCGACAGTTCCCTCTTCGATGACGTACACGGAGTTGTCTCCAACTCCTCTTGTGGACATGGTATCCAGCTCTGCGGTCGTGATGTCCACCAAGCAGTAGAGGTAACGGCCACCGGTAACCGCTTGTTCCTCGTTTGATCCAGTGGACTGTTCTGTGGCTGAGGGAGAAGACTGGTCAGTCATCGGATTCATCACCGAAGGTAAATAACGAGCCAGGGGATGGAGGGGTCTCCTGGTCGGATAGCTGCTCGATAGCACCACGTACGACGTGATCGAGATCGTTCTTGAAGTCGGCGACGTCCTTGTTGATGTTTTCCTGTTGTTTTAACCGTTCAATCTCTTCTTCTAAGGCGTGCAGTTGCTGGCCTAATCGTTCGATCTCAGCTTCGGAGAGATTCCCAGATTCCATCCGTCGCACGGCCTCCTGTTCGAGAGCCTCGACTAGCAATTCGACGACGGTCACGACGAGAGCAGTGATCCCGCCCTGTAAATCGTCTGCATCTTCATCAAGCGCGAGTTCCACTACTACTCACTCTCCTGTGGTGTCGTGTTTGAGATCGACGCTCGTTCCTCTCCCGACGGCTCGTGTTCGTCCATTTGTCCGGATCCAGATCCGGCGTCCGGGCTATCGGAACTATCGGACGAAACGCCAGCCGCTGTCTCGACGCGCTCCATGTCTGTTCCAGTGGGAAACTCGAGGCCGTATTGGGCCGCGGTTTCGAATGAAGCGATAGCTGCCCGCAACTCGATGCCCAGCAGTTCGGTGTCTCCGATGCTGACCGCAACATCGGCGTTGACGACTACCCCTTTGTCCAACAGCATCTCCAGCATCTCGGCGAGATCACCCTGTGAGCGGGTTGGCTTAGGGTCACTCATCCGTCGACACCTCCTCATCGTCAGTCTCGTGTTCGGCCACAGGAGTCGTCGTCGATGTTTCGTCACCCTCGATCATTTTGCGGTAGAGTCGCCGGCCATACAACCGCTCGCGAGCTGGTACCACCGAGTATTTGGGTGTCTCCGGGACGGTCGAATGGGAGTTGCGGGTCGCGTTTTCGGCGTTCGACTTCTGGGGGGGCAGCGTCGAGTGCGCCGTTGGATTCGTTCCCTCCGTCTCATCATCATCATCACGCCGTGTTTCGGATTGACGTCGATTCCGGGTCCGACGGCGCGCGAGCTTCTCCCGCTGTTGGAGCAGTTTGCGTCGGGCCTTGTCGCGGTTCTTTTGTGCCTTCGCCTGCGCTTGTCGCGCCTTCTGCTTCCGTTTTTGCTGTTGTTTGTCCGTCATTCAGACTCACCGTCGTTGGATTCGCTCGCCCGAGTTAGCCGAATTTCGAGAATCTGATTATTGAGTGCTACGTCGGTGATCGTCACGTCCGGTTGGTCGAGCGCCACGCGCTCGACGAGTTCCTCGTTGGCCCACAACTCAAGAGCTGGATCGTCAGCGTCGAGCGTGACGTCGAGTTCATCGTCAGTAACGCCGGGCAAATCCGCGATGACGACACGTTCGTCATTGCTGATCTCCCGTGTCTCGATACGGATCGACTCCTCGTCTCCCTGCTGACTGCGTGTTCGTTCTTCGGTTCGGGACCGATCAGAAACAGGCTGATCGCGTGGTGAAGCTGTGCGATCATCGGGGCCAAGCCCAATCGAGACATCGTAGCTATAATCGATACGGGTACTCCCGCGATCGATACGGCCCGATCCCTGTCGATACCCACCCTCGTCCTCCTCGATCTCGGCGAGCGCCTCGATAAGGGCTTGTAACTGTCCAAGCAGGCCACTTGGGTCTGATGAGCTATCAGACTTGTCGGATGTGTCGTCAGTATTGTTGTGATCGGATGCCATTAGCGTTTAACCTCCATTTGATTCCGCATTTGGGCCTGGATCTGCTCGGCCATCTCCACTTGCGCCTCGAGTTCCTGCTTGCGCTCTTCGTACTCCTCCTTCGATCGCTCGCCAATCTCGTACAGCAGTCGGTTTTCCTTGATGTCGTCTTGGATCGCCTCCATATCGTACATCTCGTCTAGTGCCATCGTTTGCAAGATATCCAGCAGCGAGAGGAAGGGGTTCACCAGCAGATCATCCACGAGGAACATGTCTCATCTCCCTCCTTGCTGCTGATCGGCACCGATGTGGATGTCTACGAAGTTGTACGGTGACCACGGCCCAGTATACTGAATCATCAACTCATCATCGTACTCCGCCTCGATCTCATCGATTACGTCGTCGAAGGCATCCCGATGCTCGCGCTCGACCAGATACGACTTGTTCACGATGAGCCGGTCGCTAAAGAGATCGTTCTCAGTTTCGTTGAGACTCACCGCTGAGAGCCGGTCTATCACATCGTCCTGAATCTCCGCTTGGGACGGCCCGCTCTCGTCGGGGGCGATTATCTTCACCCCGAGTTCGACCGTGCCCTCAATGTCGTTCAACGTGCTGCGCAGGGCGCGCCGTGCCCCCCGCAGGACGCCCTTCAACGTACGGCCGTTCTTGAACGCCATCCCGAAACTCATCGGCACGACTGTACGGCCGCCGTCGTATTCGAGTACACGCTGTAGGACGTTGTTGTGCGCCTCTACGGCCTCATCTGTACGCTCCGGTTCCGTCGTGTCAATATCAGATACCACGGCAGACAGCGTGCGGTAATCGACCGTGTACACGTGCTCTGCTTGCCCAACTCCGTCGACCTCTAATTCAATATCTTCCTGTTCGATGACGCCATACGTGTAAAGATTATCGCTCATCCGCCTCACCTCGCGGTGGCTCTAAATCGCGGGACCTGCAATCGATCAGTAATGCCTTCAGCAGGAGCGACAACGTGACCAACCGGTTTACCTCTGGCACAATTCTGTTGAAGGTGGTTTCACAATCAGTGATCTGATAGACTTTTCGCATCTTTAGCTCGGTCATGGCAAGCAGACCCTCGTCTGCGAGATCGGTTAAATGAGGATAGACCGTACCGGGGCTCAAATCCGCACCGAACAGTCGACGGAGATCCTGGCGAAGTTCTTTCCCACACGCACGGCCTCGAACAGCGATCAACAGAAGCAAAATTTCGTCTAATTGTGCGATGATGTTCTCATTGCTGATAGATTGAAGATAGTTATCATCGAGCCAATTCTCTATCGTGGTCACCGCGTCGTCAGTAAGTGGGGTCTCTCTGTATTGCGACGACGGACTATCGTCGCCTTTGTGGGATGTGTATTCTGGTTCAAGTTCGGACGCAAGCAACGACTCGCCATCCGAACCGGTAAATGATAGCTCGATGCCTGTCTCGATTTCGTCGTGGAATTCCTTGAACAGTTGATTCATTTGTCAGACCACCTCTGTGAGTGTGATCTTCGGAATGGATTGTGATTGGTCGATGCCGATACCGAGCAGCGGGGTCAGTGGATTCTCGCCATACAGCATGATGGCGTTGCCCGATCGCTCCAGCCGGAAGTGCATGTCCGCGACACGGTCCGCCCGCTTTCGGAGTTCCGTTCCCGGCTTGGTGATAAGGATCGTCAGGTCGTTGTGGAGGGCGACGTAATTCGCGAAATCGCCCAACCGAGTCTCGAATGCCGTTCGTGCCGTATCCATACTGATCACGTGTAACAACGGCCCCTCACTCTGCTCGCGCATCTGCTCGGCGTATCCAATGTACCGTTCGTAATCAAGTTGGCCCCCTTCTAAGGGCGACTTGAGTTCCTTGTTGATTGTAGCGGATCGTTTCTCATCCGCCACATCTCCGCTGGTGTGCTTCCCTTCTTGGATGAATTCTGTCTCGACTTGGGTACCGTGTTTTGTATCGGATGGAGGAACCATCTGTGACGGTTCGGAGGGTGTCTCGGCGTGTCGGTCCTCCTCAGACGGCCCCGTACTTCGAGAATGGCTCGCGTATGTCTCGAAGATGTGACAGTACGTCTCGAACGCCCTGGCTGCCAACACCGTATTCAGATCGTTGTGGAGCAATCCGGGACTCCCCTCACGCGGGGGGACGACAGCAACGCCCATCTCATTGGCGAGAAAGTTTCGGATGGTCGGGAGCGTCAGCACGCTCCACGCGTCCCGGGAGAGATCGGTCCCCAAATCGAGGTGAACGACGCTTCCGCGGTTGTACCCGCCGGAGAGGATGGGGTCAAGATCACTGATCCCCGTCGAAAACTTCGCCTTCGTATTCGGGCGTGGATCCCACGTGCCGTCGCCGGTCCCCGTACGGACGGTGGACAATTCGACGGGAGTGATCGCTTGAAACTGGCCGTCAGCAAGCGTGATGGGCTGTAACCGGTTGTCGATCCGAACGCTACGTAACTTCTCTAATCGGAGATGACGTCGCGTTCGTCCCCGCTGGTCCTCAGAGACCTGCAGCGAGACCACGCCATCAACGATATACTCAAGCGGTGACGAATCGGCAGTTTCCGAGACGAGCAACGTCCGGATGTCCTCTTGGCGGGCGAGGGCGACCAACTGGGTTGTCACCGTCTCGATATCTGGAGGGTCGTCGTGCCGAGTGGACACGTACTCATAGATGAGTTCCCAGCTGTCGAATGCGATCGTAAGCCGCTTGCTCGCATCCTTGATTCGTTGGATCCACTCAAGTAAGGAATCGAAATCCAACTTTTCGAACGGGACATCCACGTCCAACGGAAGTTCGAACGCGTCTTGGGAGAGGTCAAGGATGTGTGTCTTATCGAGAGAGGAATGATCCTTGAAGTACATCTCGTGAATAGTGTCTTGATCGACGCGTGTCGACACGTAGAGGACATCGCCATCACGCTCTAAGACATCAAGGCCACGGATTGAGAACAGCGTCTTACCTGTTCCCGGTGCTCCCTTAACCAGGAGGGTATGTCCCGGGGTGTCAGTAAAAAAGCGACTGATCTCGCGAGGAAAGAGCGCACGACCTTGTTGTTCCGGGGGGATGTAAGCGAAATCAGGTGAGGTCATGATGTGCGTGCTGGTCGGGGTGACGGAGCAGTTCCCACTCACTCACTCATGAGTGTGAAACACCACTCGGTTAAGACGGCCTGTGTGAGCAGTTAATTCCGGGATACGTATAGATGTGTGTTGTTACAGAAAGTGAAACGGATGCCAAAATCATGAAAGTATATTTATAAATACCTAATTATTGCTAATACGGGTAGAACCCAAATCAATCATGGCTCAGCCTGATTCCTCAAGTTTGGCCGAAGTTCTGGATCGTGTACTGGACAAAGGTGTCGTCGTCGACGTATGGGCGCGTGTCTCCCTCGTCGGAATCGAGATTCTAACCGTCGAAGCCCGAGTCGTTGCCGCATCGGTCGATACCTTCCTCCACTACGCTGAAGAGATAGCGAAGATCGAACAAGCGGAACTCACCGCTGGTGCCGAGGCGGCACCCGCGCCAGAGGCCTGACCCACTGGCCCGCTTCGGCGGACCGTAACGGAGGCGTATAGCTTGCAAACTAACCCTACTCAACCAATTTTTGCACCAACCCCAACCCATCACCCATGAGTGTTATAGACAAACGTGAGGACATGAGCGAAACTCGCGAGGAATTCACAGCCGCACAACAAGAGTTCGCAACCTACGCCGACAAGTTTACCGCTGACGTCGAAATGAAACGTGACGTGGGCGATCTCGTCGGCGCGATTGAAACCCTACGGATGGAGATGGACGATACCAACGATACGTTCCACGCGTACAGCGAGGAATTCACCGCGGATATCAACCATCTCCACAGTGAGATCGAAGAGCAGCGTGAAGCGATCGACGAGGTTCGCGACGCCTTCGACGCGTATACCGACACCTTCGCAACAGCCGTCGCGGCAAAGCAAGACGTGAGTGGCCTCCTTGATGCGATCGACGCGCTGTGTGCGGAGATAGACACGACTAACGAGGCATTCGAGGTCTATGCGGACGAGTTCGGGGCTGACGTGGCTGCCCTCCGAGACGTGTCCGACCTGTTGGCGGCGATAGAGGAACTGCAACTGGAATTTGCTGCTGTCCACGACGTATTCGACGACTACACTGACGAATTCGATGCCGACATCGACCGATTCCAGGAGGGTGTCACAGAGCAGCGCAACGCCTTCGCAACCACCGAAGAGGCCTTCACCGCCTTTGCCCGTGACTTCCACGGACAAGAGACGACCCGCGAGTCAATAGCTCCTGAAGAGGAGACCGAAGCCCCCGACGCCGAAGCGGAGGAAGCGGAACCGCTAGCGGAAGAAGCGACAGAACCCGAGGTTGGTCAGGAGGAATCCGAAGTGGGCGAATCCGAGGCTGAAACGGAAGAAGCGGAAGCCGAATCTGCTGAGGTGGCTGAAGAAGAACCAGGCAGCGAAAAAGCGGCTGAAACAGAAGAAGCACCAGAAGACATGGTCCAGTGTCTGGTGTGTGGTGAATACTATCAGGCGATTACGGAACCCCACCTTCAGACACACGACATGACGATTCAGAAGTATCGCGAAGAGTATGGTGAAGACGTGCCGCTCCGGCCGGATGATAAAGCATGACGGACGGATCACGCGAACGGAGGGTGCGAGGCTCACAGATCCGCTCGTCTCGCGAGACGAAGAAACAACAAAAAGATCAGCAGCGCGAAGACAAGGGACTCCAACGCCTGGAAAAACAACAGGATGGACATGCACGGGAGACGTCTTCGCAACTCGACGAGAGTTTCATTCCTGAGGAACAGCCGTTTATCAAAACCGACGCCGTCAATCAGATCGAAACGCGAATGGGACGCTGGCTTGACGTGGGTCGACCGGTCCACCTCATTGGACCGACGGGGTGTGGAAAAACGGCGCTGGCGATGCACGTTGCTCACGAACGCGACCGCCCAGTTGTCTGGATCAACGGAGACGCCGATCTTACGACCAGCGATCTCGTTGGGGAATACGCTGAAAAAGAACGGATATCCGAGCGTGACCAGTACATCCACAACGTCATCAAGAGCAAGGATATTATCCGGGATCGATGGGTCGATAATCCCCTGACGCTCGCCGTACAGGAAGGAGCAACGCTGGTATACAATGAGTTCTCCCGCACCAAGCCCGTCGCGAACAACGTCCTGCTGTCGGTCTTCGAGGAAGGCGTACTCGAGTTACCGGGCCAGCGAGGCAAGTCCCGATACGTCGACGTCCACCCGGACTTCCGAGCGATCCTCACCTCGAACTCCGTAGAGTACGCGGGCGTCCACGAGCCACAGGATGCACTCTTGGATCGTCTCGTCGGTCTCTATATGGACTTCTACGACCGAGATACCGAGATCGAAATCGTCCATGCTCATGTCGATGGGTCCGCTACGGAGTACGTCGAACCGATCGTTCGGTTGATGCGCGAGTTACGTGGACGTCTCGACATCAACGTCGGGACGCGAGCGGCGATCATGGCTGCGGAAGGAATCGAAACTGTCGATGACCTCGATCAAGTAATACTCACGGACATTTGTGTTGATGTGCTGGCCTCAAAGGTCGCACAGCACAGTGCTGTAGACGAGTTACGAGACGAGGTCGAATCAACTATCAACGACGTAGAGGTCTCCCTTTCATGAGGCCTCAACTTCATACAGAGGAGCATGTCGGACCAAGCAAATGATCACACCGATCAGGACGATATCGACGACGCGGCACCCTCCACCGAGATAGAGGAGGAAGAACTATCATCGGGGGATATCGATACTGAGTCGCCCGAACAGGCTGCATCAGCCGAAGAGGAGTCCAGCCAGTCTTCGGATTCTCCAATCAGCCTGGGTGAGGCCCAGAATCGAGCGCGGGAGGTGGCAGAAGACCTGTTGGAACACGGGTTTGAGGGGATCATCAAAATCGAGGCGGCAGGGGATGACGGCTGGCGCACTGTCGTGGAGGTGGTCGAACGCCGTGCCGTTCCCGATACCCAAGACATCATCGGTCGTTACGAAATCATGCTTGACACCACGGGCAATGTCACCGGCTACGAGCTCCTGGAGCGTTATCAACGAGGGGACATGAAAGAAGAGCTGTGAACTGGTCTTACACACTAGAGTTGAGGGAAGAAACATGACATACCGGCTGGCCGTGGCAAACGAGAAGGGTGGGGTTGGGAAGACGACGACTGCGATCAACGTCGCCGGAGCCTTTGCTGACCACGGTCACAACGTCCTGTTTGTCGATCTCGATGCACAGGGGAATGGGACGATCGGGTTGGGATTCGACGGGAGTTACACTCGAGAGGACACCTCGTTATATGACGTGCTCGTGGATCTCGATGATCAGTCGCAGATTAACGAGGTGATTCAGTCGCACGAGGAGTTCGACGTTCTCCCGTCCCATATTGACATGTTCAGTGCAGAGTCGGAACTCCAGACGGAGATTCGGGGTCGCGAACGGCTCTGGATGGCATTTGATGAATTGGATGCCACGTACGACTATATCATCATTGACACTCCACCGTCCTTGGGACTGCTCACGGATAACGCACTGCTGGCCTGCCGAAACGTCCTCGTTCCGGCACTGGCTGAAGCCACCTCCCAGCATGCGCTCGACATCCTATTCGATCATATGGAGACACTGGAGGAGGGATATGGCGTGGGTATCGATCCGGTCGGTATCGTGATCAACCGAATCGAGGTTGATGGTGAGGCCGACCGCATGCTTGAGTGGTTCGAGAAGCGGTTCGGCGAGTCGCTCCCAATCTGGAAGATCCGCAATCGCGTCGCGCTGAAACGGGCGTGGGCGAATAGCGCCTCGATATTCGGTCACAATGAAACAACGGATATGGACACCCGGTTTCAGTCTATCGCCGCCCACCTTGAATCAACCACGCGTTCGACGAAGCAGTGACAATACGCATGAGACTAGTCGCTGGGGCAACGGGACCCGTAGTTGACCGTTAGTCACCATACCCGATATATAATCGTCCGATCGAGCCCACGAATACGTTCGGGGAAAGCCCGTTCCTCGCGGGGGACTTCGATCGGACGCATGGACGGAGGCACATTTGACACGGGACTGGATCGCCACGCAACATCGAACCGATCGCCATCGAACGACGGGGCCTGAAGATGCCGGAGATCGATTTCGACGCCGAACGTGCGTACGCGGCGGACCGCTTTAGCGCACGGGAGGCGTTCGGAAGTGACCGGGCGAAAGTCGTCTGCGGGTACTTCGAGCCGGGACAGTTCATCCCGGTCCACGCCCCCGAAAGCGACCTCGTGGTGAGCGTCCGAACCGGGACGGGGATCGTCCGAGAGGGAGAGACGGCCCACCAGGTGGAACCCGGAGACGTGGTCGTCGTCGAGGCGGGTATCGATCGCGGGATCAAGGCCGATGAGGAAGGCCGTCTCGAGGCGCTTTTGGTGACGGCTCCGCCGCCGACGGACGAGGAACATGGCCCGGTCCGTCGGGGGATCAAACACGGGGAGTTCGAGCCGGACCGGGAGGCGTGAGCGTGGCGACCGTTCGAACGCTCGACGCCCTGGAGGGAACGCCTCACGCGAACGTCTTTCCTGGATCCGAGCCGACGACGATTCGGCTCCAACTCGCGGCGGGCGAACGCATCGACCCACACGACCACCCGGATCGGAACGTGGTGGTGTCCGTACTCGAGGGCGCGATCGACCTCCGACTGGGATCGGAGGTATACGAACTGGAGGCCGGCGATGTCGCCCGATTCGATGGGGCTCAGCAGGTCTCGCCGGTCGCGACTGCCGACAGCACGGCACTCATCGTGTTGGCGAAAAAGCCCGAGTGGTCGGATGGAGCCGAAGCCGGCGGCGACGAATCGTCGACGTAAGCGGGGATCTCACGCGTAGGCCGCGAACTCCCTCCCGAACACCAGAAAGTAGCCGGTCCCGACGACGCCGATCGCGGCGGCGATCGTGAACGCGACCTGCGGACTCACGAATTCCCATAGGTACCCCCCGATCGCCGCACTCGGGATCACGATCGTGTTTCGAAGCAGGTAGTACGTTCCCGTCACGCGCCCGCCGGCGCCGCGTTCGGCGGGACCGACGATCAACGCCTTATGTGAGGGAAGTCCAGCGAATCGGAGTCCGGAAAAAGCGAAGATGACGACCAACGCCGCGGCCGGCGAGAGGGACGGACTCATCAGGGTCGGGCCGTCGATCAACACGACCGGAAAAACGGCGTAGACCGCGAACCCGATCGCGACGACGGGTTTTAACCCGATACGCTCTGCCGCCTTTGCCGCCGGCGCCATGACGAGCAGCGCGATCAGCATCTCGACGCCGAGGAGGTAGCCGAAGAACGCCTGCGGCGAGAGGTCGATGGCGGAGGAGAATCCGGCAATGGAGATCGTCGTCTCCAGTCCGACCCCGTAGATCCGGGTGACGACGAGCACGAAGAAGACGTAGACCATGCCGTTGGCGAACCGGACGAGCGTATCCCCGACGAGAAGCGGACGTAACTCGGGAGGCATCTCCGCGAGATCACTCCGGATCCGATCGAGACCGGCAAACGATCCCCCGATCGTGTCGCCGCTAGCCGCATAGAGAACGTGCTGGACTAGAGTTCCGACGGCACCGAAGACGACCGCCACCGCGAGAACGTACCGGAAGCTCACGGTGAAGGTCGGATGAAGATCGATGAGGACGGCGGCGAGGACCGGTCCGACGAGGAAGGCAGTGCGACGGAACGTCTCGGTGCTCGCGAAGCCGGCCGCAAGCTGTGAGGGATCGGTCGCCTGCTTGACGACTGCAAAGGAAGCGCCAAGCCCGAAGGATTTCCAGGCCTGGGCGAAAAGCAGGCCGACGAAGACCCAGATCCACGGCTGGATCGTGATTCCGGCCACCCCTATCGGACCGACGGCGGGAGCCACGAGCCAGATCCCGAACCCGACCGTGGAGACCAGCCCGAAAACTGTCAACGCGTATCGCGAGCCGATCCGATCGGAGATCGCTCCGCCGGGATACGGATAGACCGCCGAGATGACGTTTCCGACGGTACCAAAAAGTCCCACGACGAAGCCGCTCGCGCCGAGGGCGACGAGGTACTCCGGCAGGTATCGGTTGGTCATCTGAAAGCCGAGACTGAATGCGAACATCGCCAGCGACAGCACCAACACGTCCCGTTCGAGAGCGAAAAATCGGCGGAACGCGTCCAGTGCCCCCGACTCCTCGGAATCAACGGCATCCCGGTCATCAGTCATCGGGCTGAACGCTCCCCTCGTCGACGTTGTTTCAGGCCTCGCCGTCGAACCTGCTCCGGCTCCCGAACCCGTTCCGATTCCATCGCGGATCGAGCGATCGTTTCGACCAGACACCGATAAAGCATCACGCCGGTCCCGCTACGTCACCGTCATCGAATCCGACGCTGTCACCGACGCCGATCGAACGCGTGAAGCATGAATGCGGACGAAATCTCGAATCCGGGCCGATCAGGCGTCGTGGATCCCCTCGCCGTCGGTCGCGACGGGGCGTGTCGTTCGCGTCAACCGATCCTCGAAGGTAGCATCCTCGGAGGAGTCCGTCGAGAGTGCTCGTCGTCTCTCGATTTCCGCGTGGATCGCGTCGGTGATTCGTGGATGTTTTCCGAGTGGATCTGCGTACTCGATGCCGCCACGGTCGAGTTCAAGCGCCGCCGGAATCCGCTCCTCGGTCGCCGGAGAGCGAGTCACGAAGAGCGGAACCGCTACGGCTCGACGCGTCTCGACGGCATATCGGACACACTCGACGGCCGGGTTCTGCACGAGATAACTGGAGATCACCTGGCCATATCCCGACCGCTCGCGGAGACGCTGTACGTGATACTCGGCCGTGCGCCGGTGGTGCGGCTTCGAACTGCTGCCGAAAGCGACGAGAACGATCGCGGCATCGTCGTCGGGCGGGAGCGACATTGCGGCCCGATCCTCGATCACGTCGGTGACGGCCGGACTTCGCCCGACCGGTTCACAGTACCGGACGTCCCCCTCGACGTACGAGAGCGCACCGGGAACGGCATCGAGCGTATCGTGCGCGTGGGCGGCACACATCGGGACGGCATACACGGTGTCGGCGTCGATCCGAGCGAACCGGTCGCGGAGCTCACGGACCGGTTCCTCCTCGTAGAGCGCGATCTCGACGTCGTCGACCCCGGCGCGTCGAACGAGCCGATCGGCGTGAGTCCGAAAGCTGTCGCGTGCGGTGCTCGTCTCGCGGCCGATGAGCAGGAGTGAATCGGTCGTCATGAGTTAAATAAACTTGTGTTTAATTAAACCAATCTGGCTTGCTAAAGACGTGGGAGTCGGATGTAAAATACGTTGTGGTCGCAGGAACCCCAACTGTTCGAGAATCCTCCGGATCAAGGAGCGTGTCGATCGGGACGCGGACGGTTCGAGCGTGGATCGCCCGAATCAACCGTCCGATCGGACCGCGAGCACGGAGAGATCGGAGAACGGCGATTTCCCGGCGTCCGTGTTCGAATCGTTGGATCCCGAAGTCTCGTCGGCTTCCGAGGTCTGGTTGGATCCGGAACTCCCGTCAGCTCCCGACGTCCCGTCGGATTCTGTGGTTCGATCCGCTCGTTCGGCGAGATTGTGAAGCGTCGTTCGCGCGATCGTCTCGTCGTCGTGGGTCAGTCGTTCAAGAACGATCGCCTCAAGCGACGGGGATGCACCCGCATCAAGGAGATCGACAGCGACGTCCTCGGGCATCAGATCGTACGGTCGTGGCAACACGAGCAGATGGCGGTCTCCGACGTCCGATCGAAGCCGTTCGAGGTCCGCAGTGAGGTCCCCGCTTTTGTGAAGTGTCACGAAGGTCGTCTCCTCCATCGGCGTGCGCGCCCGACTGGCCGCGACCTGCAGAGAGGATATCCCCGGAATCACTCGAACGGGCCGGTCGATGGCCGCCTGTACCTTTCCGACGAACTGGTAGCCCGAATGGTTCGGATCCCCCATCAGGAGCGCGGTTCCGACGGCACCGTCGGCGATGCGGTCGGCAAAGGCGGCGAGCGTTTCGGCCTCGTCACGATATCCGCATGCGAGGATCTCGGCGTCGATCGCCATCGCTTCCCCGACGTATTCGACGACCGTCTCGAATCCGACGACGACGTCCGCCTCCCGGATAGCCCGGCGTCCCCGGGGTGTCAGATACTCCGGATTCCCCGGTCCGATCCCGACCGCGTGGATCGGAACGGACCCATCGGATCCATCCACCGCCGTATTATCGTCAGCCGACGATAATCCGACCGGCGGTTCCGGTTCCGCCGCAGCCAGGTCCGCGGGATCGGGTCCAGCATCGAGATCGTAGTCGTCGCTCATTGCGGATCGTCCGCCCACTCGGCGTCGATCGTCCCGTCGCGGACGTCGCTTGCGACGTGGACGAGTTCATTCGTCAGGCCGGCGGCGAGCCCGCTGCCGCCACGCCGGCCGACGTTAGTGATCGTGGGGACTCCGTGTTCGAGGGCAACCGACCGCAGGCGGGTTCGGCTTTCAGCGGCCTTGACGAATCCGACCGGCGTGGCGACCACGACCGCCGGCCGGGTCCCGTCCTCGATGCAGTCCGCGAGCGCGAGCGCGGCGGTCGGTGCGTTCCCGATCACGGCGATCGCATCCTCGTAGACGCCCTCCCGGTCGAGTTCGAGGACGGACGCCGCGGTCCGAGTCATTCCGGTTCGGTTGGCCAACTCAGCCCCGTTCCCGATCGCCTTTTTGACCGGACAGTCGTGGCCGCGGCCGGTGATTCCGGCCTCCACCATCGTGATATCGGTCACGATCGGTCGTCGCTCCAGAACCGCGCGTGCTCCGGCACGGACCGGCGCGTCATCGTCCTCGTGGCGGCTCCCGTCATCGGTGCCGCCGGTAAAGCGGACGAGATGCTGGAACTCCGGATCGCCGGTCGCGTGGACCGACTTCTGGCGGATCCGGTCGGCGAGCGTCTCGTCGGGGACGAGTTCGCGGACCCGGTCCATGCTGGTCTCGGCGATCGCCATCGCGTTCTCGGTGGTCGCACCGAGATCGGCGTACTCGTCGATCGTCTCGGATCCGGCGTCGGTTCTCCCGACACTTGAGGCGTCCTCAGTCGTCATCGCTCGTCACCTCCTGGGAATCGATCTCGGTCGCGTCGTTCGTTGTGTCCGTTTCACCCGCACGCACCTCAAGGTCGCCGTCGACCCGGAGGTTGATGTCGCGGAGCCGATCCTCGGTTCCGGCGTCGGCGTCCCACAGCCCGCGATCGATCGCCTCGAGCAGCGTGTCGGTGATGCTCTCGAGGGCCCACGGGTTCACCTCGCGCATCCACTCGCGCCGGTCGGGGTCGAAGGCGTACTTCCCGGCGACGTCCTCCCAGAGCGTGTCGCTTATCACTCCGGCAGTCGCGTCCCACCCGAGGACGACATCAACGGTAGTCGAGAGATCGCCGGCTCCCTTGTATCCGTGTTCCGTCATGCTGTCGAGCCAGTTCGGATTGAGCACGCGGGCTCGCATCGCCTTACGGACTTTCTCCTCGTTAGTGTACACGGAGACCGCGTCGGGATCGCTCGAGTCCCCGACGTAGGATGCCGGCTCCTCGCCGGCAATGGCCGTTACGGCGGTGATGAACCCACCGTGGAAGGCGTACCAGTCGGAGCTGTCGAACTCGTCCTGCTCAGCGGTGTCCTCGATCTTCACCGTCGCCTCCACGTTACCGAGCCGACGCTCGAAGGCGCCGTGGGCCGCGGAGACACGTCCGCGCTTCCCGAGCGCGTAGCCGCCCCACTGGGTGTAGACGTCGGCGAGGTCCTCGCGGTCCTCCCAGTTCCCCTCGTCGACGGCCTTGTTCGTCCCCGCGCCGTAGCCGCCGGGTTTCGTCGTGAACACGCGGTGGGTGGCGGCCGCCTCCGGATCCTCGACGCCCTCGGACTCCAGCCGGTCCGTCTCCTCCTCGACGTGTTTTTTGACGTAGTTACGGTCGTGGGGCTCATCGAGGGCGACCACCGCCTCGACGGCGTCGTGGATGACGCCGGCCGCCTGCGGGAAGGCATCGCGAAAGAGTCCGGAAACGCGAGTCGTAACGTCGATCCGCGGACGTCCGAGATCCGAAAGCGGGATCGGCTCCACGTCGTCGACTCGACCGGCGTCGGTCCACTCCGGCTCGACGCCCATCAGCGCAAGCACCTGCGCGATCGTCTCGCCACGGGTCCGGACCGTTGGGGTGCCCCAGGCGACCACGCCGATCTCCTCGGGATACTCGCCGCGTTCGTCGTGATGGCGGTCGACGACGCCCTCGGCGACCTCCCGGCCGACTTCCCAGGCGCTCCTGGCCGGGACCTTCCGGGGATCGAGCGTGTAGAAGTTACGCCCGCTCGGAAGGAGGTCGACGCCGCCACGCGTGGGGGCGCCGCTGCCGCCCGGCGGGACGTACTCGCCGGTTAGTGCGTCGGCCGTTCGAGGGATCTCCTCGATCGCGCCGTGAACGCGCGGGGCCGCCTCCTCACAGATGAACGCCAGCGCCTCCCGAAGGTCCTCGTGTGCCCCGGGGCTCGCACGGGCCTCGCCGATCGGATCGAGGTCGACCACGAGAAGATTCATGTTCACCTCGCGATCCGTCTCGGAGCCGGACGGGTCCTCCTCGTCCGCCTCGCGCGTCCGGCCGTCGACCTCCGAGTCGGGCACGTCGAAATCGTGCTCGGCCAGGGTCGCGACGAGTTCGAGGCTCGTCTCGTGAACGACGTCGGCCGCGGCAGCCAGCGTCATGCCGAGATCCTCGTCGTAGGCTCCCGGTTCGTTCACCATCCGCTCGTGATCGATCCCGAGGACGCCGGCCACGCTCTCACGGAGGCTCGGCCCGCCAGGGTTCTCCAGTCGGGTCAAGGCGACCAGATACTCGACGAGCCGGTCGTCCGCAGGCGGCTCCCCCATGGTGTGGAGGCCATAGCGGATCTGTGTCGTCTTCACGTCCGTGAGGTACTCGTGGATGCGCTCGACGAGCGCGTCGACATCGAGGTCGTCACCATCGACGTCCCCTTCGGCGAGCGTCGAGCCAGCTTCCTCGGGGCCGCGGACGGTGGCCCGTTCGTCGATGGTCCCCTCGATCCCGAGTTCGACGGCGAGATCGAGGTCCGCAACCGTCTCCCACAGGAGGCGTTCGAGCCCCTCGCCGTCGTCGGTTCGGGCGTCCTCCATTCCTGCCTCTCGGTAGCGATCGGCCAACTCCTCAAGCTCCGCGAGCTCGTCGTAGGTGCCGGCGTTTCCCATCACCGGCGTGAGATGGTCGACGATCGCGGCGTACGAGCGCCGCTTCGCCTGGGTTCCCTCACCGGGGTTGTTGATCACGTACGGATAGACGTTCGGGACGTCGTCGATCAGCCCGTCCGGGGCGCTCTCGGCGTCGAGTCCGACCGTCTTTCCGGGGAGCCACTCGAGGCTGCCGTGCGTGCCCAGATGGACGACGGCGTCGGCCTCAAAGGTGTTCCGGAGCCAGGCGTAGAAAGCCACGTAGTCGTGTGGGGGCTGGAGGTCGGAGTCGTGATACACCTTCGTGGGGTCCATCCCGAACCCGCGGGGTGGCTGGACCGTGACGATGACGTTACCGAACTCAACGCCGGGGATCGCGAACGGTCGGTCCGGGGGATCACCCCACTCCTCGCGGACGTTCTCACGAAGCGAATCGTTCAGGGCGCCAAACCACTCGCGATACTGGCCGGTGGAAACGACGTCGACACTCGCCTCCCGGACGTCCTCGGGGGCAACCCACCGCGAGTCGAGGGTCAACTGGTCGGTCAGCCGATCGATGAGTTCCGCGCCGTCCGCGGGGATCGGAGCGTCAGCCGATGCGGACGTCGTCTCTCCGTTCTCGCCGAGGTCGTAGCCCCGATCGGCCAACTCCGCCAGGAGGTTTCGGGTGCTTGCGGGGGTATCGAGCCCGAAGGCGGTACCGATGCCGTCGTCGCTCGGAGGGTAGTTGTGCAGGACGACCGCAATGGACTTCTCCGCGTTCGGCGTGTGCCGGAGTTCGGCCCAGTTGACCGCGAGGCGGGCGGCGTGGTCGATCCGGTCGTCAATCGGGAAATGCTGTTTCGGCGCCGTGCCGATCCCGGCGTCGTCGTCCGTGCGCTCCTTGCCACTTATCGGATGGGTAATGACGTTGCCGTCGAACTCCGGAAGCGCGACCGAGAGCGCGAGTTCAAAGCCCATCACGCCGGTGTCGCTTGCGGCGTACCGGGATCGGGATCGCATCGTCGTGACCGTCTGAATCACGGGCACGCCAAGGCGATCGAGGAAGACGTCCTCGGCGGATTCCCCTTCGTCGCTCGCGTCGCGACCGCGCTCGTCCATCGACAGCGAGAACATGAACGACGAGAGGACGGCGTCGACGATCGGCTCGCCGGTCGCGTCGGTGAGCCACTCGTCCGTGACGCGCTCCGCATCCCATCCCCCATCCGTGTCGGAGGCCGGATTACAAAACACCGGGAGCGCGTTCGCACCCTGCGCCTCAAGCGCGCGTACCTGCGCGTCGACGTACCGGAGGTTCTCGTGGGTCCAGTGGGACTCATAAAACCAGACGGCGACCGTCGGCGCGTCCGGATCGAGGCTCGCGAGCAGTTCCTCGTAGCTCGCGCCGGGACGATCGGGGTGATAGACGCCCTCCGTCGGCAGGGAGACGGGATCGTCGTAGGGACGGTCCTCGTCGCCGACGCTCCCGTCGACGGGGGCGTCATCCCCCTCAACGGACGCATCTGACTCCTCAAGCGATACACCAGTCCCCGTGCCGGCGTATTCGTCAACGAGAAACCGGAGGCAGTTGGCGACGTTGACGGTCCCGCCTCGGTCCAGATACTCGTAGACGCGATCGCGGACGGCCGGATCGACGGTCGTGTCTTCGATCGCGTAGGCGTCGCCCGTCGAGTTCACTACGAGCGGGACCCCGGCCTCAGTGAGGCGATCAACGGCATGCTCGTAGCCGGGCATGCTCCCCTCTGAGCCGTGGAGCCAGCAGATCACGGCGGTCGCATCGGTCAATTCCTCGACGAACGCGGCGGCGTCCGTCTCGTCGTCTAGGTCGCTTGCCGACCGGACGACCAGTTCGGCGTCGACCTCCTCGGCCGCCCGTCCGATCGCCCCCAGTTCGTTCTCGGTCGCGGTGTAGATCCCGATCGTTGGCATAACGTTGTTAAACCTCCATGAATCTAAGACAAGTATGATTGATTTAGGAAAGAACAAAAAGGCTTCGCACGATCGCGGCGAAGCGCCCTCGTTCGGCGAGATCGTCGGCCAGGAGGAACTCAAGCGTGGTTTACTCGCCGTCGCGGCCAATGACGATCTCGACGGGCTCCTCGTACGCGGCGAGAAGGGAACGGCGAAGTCGACGGCCGTCCGCGGACTCGCCGACCTTCTCCCGACGCAGGTCGTCGTCGAGGGATGTCCCTACGGCTGTCCACCCGACGATCCCGGCCGGCAGTGTGGTGCCTGTCGCGACCGATCCCGGGCAGATCTCACGGCGGTCGAACGGCCGGTTCCACTGGTGACCCTCCCGTTGAGCGCGACCCGCGAGCGCGTCGTGGGGACGCTCTCCGTGGCCGATGCACTGGCCGGTGACTATGAGTTCGATCCGGGCCTTCTCGCGCGAGCCAATCGCGGAATCCTGTACGTTGACGAGGTGAATCTCCTCGAGGATCACCTCGTCGACACGCTTCTCGATGCGGCCGCAAGCGGGGTCAATCGGGTCGAGCGCGACGGCGTGAGCGTGGACCACCCTGCGAAGTTCACGCTCGTCGGGACGATGAATCCCGAGGAGGGTGACCTCCGGCCACAGTTGCGCGACCGCTTTGCCCTCCAGGCGACCGTCGAGGGATGTCGAGCGATCGAGGACCGGGTGGCGATCATCGATCGGGCGATCGGTTCTGCCAAGGACACCGCCGACCAGAAACACCCGAACGACCGCGACGACCGATCCGACACCGCCGACCGAACGGCGGAGTACCGCGATCGGCTTCAGCGGGCACGCCGTCGGCTCGCGGACGTCTCGCTTCCCCGATCGTTCCGCCAAGAGATCGCGGAACTATGTCGCGACGCCGGCGTCGAGGGACACCGGGGAGACATCGCGACCGCCCGTGCCGCGCGAACGTTCGCGGCGCTCGACGATCGCGGCCGAGTCATCGAATCGGACGTCCGGCGGGCCGCGTCCTTCGCGCTCCCCCACCGGTTGCGATCACGTCCGTTCGAGGAGGCTCCCGATCCGGAGGACCTCATCGACGACCACTTCGACTCCGACGGATCGGAGTCGAACTCGGAGGAGCGGACCGAGGAGGAGACGGAGGACGCAGGAAAAACGGAACGGGACGAGAAGGACGAAGGTAACGGAGAACGCGCGGAGAACAGGACGGAAGAGCCGGATACGGGGAAGGACGGAACCGATCGCGACGAGCGAGCGGGCGGCCAAGACCGGGTCGATGAGGACCGCAATGGCGAGAACCGAACCGACGAGGACGAGCGCGGAGTCGGCTCCTCAAATGAACCGCTCGACGGAGCGTCCGAAACGGATCCCGATCGAACGATCGAGAAGACGACTGCGGATGAGAGCGGAACTGACGATCCGGGCGAGGGCAGAGTCGACGATCCGGACGGAGACGGACAGGGGTCGGACGATCGGGAGAGTGAGGAATCGGGAGCATCATCCGAACGGCAACCGGTCGGCGAGGAGGGACGCGGTGACGGAGTGGAGGACCGACCGGACCAAACCCCGATCGTTCCTGGCGAGTCGCGTTCCGGGATCGAACCGGGGAGTGCTTCCGATCTCCCGATTCCGGAACCGATCGACGGCGGTCCCTCCGACGGCAGTGGATCCGGGTCACGAACGCGTTCGGAAGTCGGCGGGAGCGACTCGGGACCGCGGATCCGATCAGAGCCGACGAAGTCGTCCCGAGCGTCCGACATCGACGTTGGAGCGTCCCTCCGGGCGGCGACCCAGCGTGGTTCCGGAGCGATCGAGTCCCGCGATCTCAGACGCTCGGTTCGGCGCGGGAACGCCGCCGCGCTCGTCGTGTTCGCCGTCGATGCCAGCGCCTCGATGCGTCCGGCCATGCGCGCGGCCAAGGGAACCGCTCTGGAGCTTTTGAAGGACGCCTACCAACACCGCGATGAGGTCGCGGTCGTCGCGTTCGCCGGGACCGACGCCGACGTACTGGTCCCCCCGACCGACAGCGTCGAGTTGGCCGCCCGCCATCTCAAGGACATCCCGACCGGCGACCGGACGCCGCTTCCGGCCGGATTGCGAACCGTCGGAGACGTCCTGCACCGGGCGGAGCCCGCCGCGAGCGTGGTCGTGATCGTCACCGACGGACGGACGAACGTCGCGGACGGAAGCCCGAGCGCCGAAACGCGCGATGCGGCACGCGAACTCGCCGCGACGGATACACACGTGGTCGTCGTCGACGCGGGCAGGAACGATCGGGACCGCGATCGATCGAGTCTCACGGACGTCATCGTCGCGGAGACCCTCGCGGAACGCATCCCGCTACCGGCGCTGTCGGCCGATCGGATCGACGCGGCCGTAGGAAGCGTACACGAGGGGTGACGGCGGAATCGGCGATCGGAGGACGTCACTCGAAGACAAGTCGATCGTCGTTCACTCGAAAGTTTTACAACCTTAGTTGATGTTGTGCAATTTGTATTTATTATGACGACCGCGATCGACGCCACGACGGAGACCGTATCCGGCGCCGCGCCGGGGACGATTCACGGGCGGATCGACCACGCGCGCGTCGAGTTCACGCCGACGAGGATCGCCTTGGGGATCATGCTCGTCGCGGCCCTCGGGTTCGCGCTATTGTTCATCCAGGAGCCGATGGTTCACGACTCGATGCATAGCTTCCGACACGCGGCCGGCGTCACCTGCCATTGAGGATGCTCGCCGAGTACGTCCTTCGCGGGCTCAAGGCGGGGGTCCTCGCGGGGCTCGTCTTTGGCCTCTTCGTGGCGATCGTCGCCAATCCGTTGGTCGCGTTCGCCGATGAGCTCGGCCACGGCGAGACGGCGATCGAGGCAGGTCACGAACACGACGGCAGTAGCGGCGATGGCGTCGTTCCGTCGGCGGTCACGAACGCGGTGAGCGTCGTCTCGGGAGTTCTCTGGGGGATCCTCCTCGGCGCGACGGTCTTCGGGGCCGGCTTCTACCTCCTGGAGCCGATCCTTCCCGGCGGGCCGAGATCGGTGATACCCGACTCCGCCATGGCCGCCGCCGGCTTTCTGTCCGTCTCGGGAGTGCCGTGGCTCCTCCTCCCGCCGCAGCCGCCGGGCGTCCAGCAGTTCCTCGCCGTATCCACCCGCATTCGTCTGTACGCCGGACTGCTACTTCTCGGCACGGTCTGTTGTCTGCTCGCGCTGTTCGTCTTCGATCGCCTCTCGCGGAAGCGTGGACGGTCGACAGCCCGCGCCGCGATCACTGCGCTGTTGCCGTTCGGTCTGCTCGCCGTTCCGGTCGTCCTTGCGCCCGCGAATCCGATCGAGAATTCGCTTCCTCCGGAGCTATCGGCGGGACTGGTGGGAATGACCGTGTTCGGACAACTGTTGCTGTGGGCCGTTCTCGCGAGCGCCCACGCATGGCTGCGCCGTGGGCCGTCGGGCGAATCGCTGGTCGAGCCGAATGGATCGACGATCGAACCGGATGGATCGACGGCCGAGCGTTCCCAGACCGCATCGACGAACGTCGAGTCGGCGGTGAGTGGGGACTGATGCAGGATCGAACCGACGACGTCCACGCGAACGGCTTCACCGACCATGTGCTGGTCTGTACGACCGAACGGGACCCCGAATACGCCTGCTGTGGGAACGCGGGCGGTGAGGCGGTCCTCGAGGCGGTGAAGACGTGGCTTCGCGACCGGGACGTCTTCTGGTCGCGGATCCACGTCGCCGAGACGAGCTGTCTGGGTCTCTGTAGCGAGGACGGGACCGCGATCGCGATCCATCCGCGGAGCCGATGGTACTCGGACGTGACACCGACGGACGTGCCGGAACTTCTGGCTGCCGAGTTCGGCGAGGACGCTTCGGGCGTCTCACGATCAGGGATCGAGAGGAATGAGGAGCGAAAAGAAGAGAAGGAGGAGGAGAGTGGAAAAGAAGAGAAGGAGAAGAAGGAGGGGAAGCAGGAACCCGCGATCGAAGCCGTCGCCGAGGAGTGAATTGACGGCTTACCCGTTCACGAATAACGACGGATCACGACGGCGGACTCGGGACTCACAAGGGACCGAAATGCGTCTCCGTATTCAATACTCAAGCGTGGAAAAAACGAATTCGACGTCCAGCATCGCCGCGAGGCGGCGATCCGGTATCGGAATTAGTTGCGGACGACGTTCGTCGCGCGCGGGCCTTTGGGGGCGTCTTCGATGTCGAAATCGATGTCCTGTCCTTCTTCGAGGTCCGGGGCGCCAACGTCCTCCATGTGGAAGAAAACGTCATCGTCCGCATCCTCAGTCGGAATTCCGATCGATCGCGGGACCCGTGGTAGGTGGACCGTCCGTTACTCCTCGGCCGGGAAGGTCTCGTGGAGGACGTCGTGGGCGTCCGCGAGCCCCTCGAGAACGCTTTCCCCCTGGTCGGTCAAACGCCGGACGGCGCGTTCGGCGTCGCGAACGGCGACGAGTCGGCCGCGCAGGTAGTCGTATTCGGGATCATCGGGGTCGGTCTCGGCGATCTCGGCTTCCAGATCGACGAGAGCCGCATCGAGATGGCGCTCGATCGCATCGAGCGTCTCCGCGTTCGCGAGGGCCTCGATCGGGCCCTCCAAATGGCCTTCCAGTTCGGCCTCCGCGTGTTCGCGGGCGGTTCGGTCCCCGGTACCGAGGACGTTCATCACTCCGAGTCGAAGCGCTTCGAGTTCGTGACAGCTCATGTGGTGTGTCGTGTCCGTTGTTTCGATTGGTTCGGCGTGTTTCGCGAGCGGTTCACAGCGTTACGTCGACCAGATCGGAGACGATCCGTCCCCGATCGAGGTGCGAGGAGACGATGCGTTCAGCGTCGGTCCCGTCGACGTCTCCGTACCAGACGCCATCGGGATAGACGGCCACCATCGGTCCGTCTCCGCAGCGTCCGAGACACGACGAGCGGGTAATGCGCGCCTCGCAGGCGTCGGAGTCGCGAGCAGCCTGGCGTAGTCGTTCGAGAACCGCCGGCGCTCCGTCGGCCGCGCACGTCTGATTCGTACAGACCGCGACGTGAGCCTCGGGCGCGTCGTGGGCGTGCGGTTCCGCGTCGACGTCGTCCCGATCAGCGTGGGACTCCCGGTGTGTCATCGCTCGGAGCATCGCTCGGGCACCGCCGACATCCTCCTCGTACCCGTCGAGTTCGACCTTGTACTTACAGGTGTCACACGACATCTCGACGCTGTCGGTGCGGGCCGCCTGCCAGCGATCGCCGAGCACGTCGAGCAACCGCGAGTCAGTCCCGAGCGGGTCGCCGGCCGCGGCGTCGACATAAGGGTATTCGTCGTCGAAGGCGGCGGTCCCGTCACGGATCCGCTCGGTCAACACGCCATCGCCGAGCATGTATGGGAGCACGATGATGGCGTCCGGGCGATCCGTGGCGATCCGGTGAAGCGTCTCATCGAGACGGGGCTCGGTCACGCCGATGAAGGACGCAGCAACGCGATCGAAGCTGCGTCCCTCCCGAAGCAGTCGAGCAAGCTTGTGGACGTCACCGTTGGCGTCGGGATCGCTCGATCCGCGGGCGCAGACGACGACGGCGACGTTCGCGTCCGCGCGGTCGACTTCCAGGTCGTCCTCGACGGTCGTAGCTCGATCGTCGAGCAGGTCGACGATCGCCGGGTGGATCCCGAGATGCGATCCGTTGTGGATCTCGACGTCCGAATGAGCGGATCGAGCCGTCCGGACCGCAAGCGGGACGTCGGTCTTCACATGGCTCGCGGCAAAAAGCGACAATTGGACGACGGTGATTCGCGAGACTGTCGCGGCCAGTCCCGCGATCGCCTCGTCGATCGATGGGGACGCGAGTTCGATGAAGCCGGCATCGACCGGGATCCCGAGCCGCTCCTCCAGGCCGGCCGCGAGTTCCCGAACCTGCTCATTCGAGCGCTCCCGACGCGATCCGTGGCCGACCAGAAGCACGGCTTCGTCGTCGCGATCCATCGCGGACACCGGGGTCGTTGGGGCAGCCGAACGAGTGGCGTCGGAATTCGTCGTCATCACGTGTCCTCCAGGTCGCCCACGTCGGATCCGGTCGCACGCTCGATGCTCCGGCGAAGCTTCGCGCGTCGATCGGCCGCGTAGAGTCCGGACTCGTCGCTTCCGGTGTAGAGCCACTCGGCGAACGCGGAGACGTCCGCATCGTCAGCCAGCCCGAACCAGTAGCCGTCCGAGGAGGTTTCCGAAAGGTCGTCGGTCGGGATGTGTGGCTCGGCGGCCGACAGCTGCGAGCGGATCGTCCCGAGGAGCGCGCGGTCGTCGTGGACGAAGGAGACGCCGACCGAAGCGGACGACTCCCGAAAACAGACCGTACCGCAGGCCTCGAACAGTCCTCGAAGGAGTTGAGAACGGTGGTCACGGAAGGCGTCAAACCGGTACCCACCGGGCTGCCCATCGATCGGGAGCCCGAAGGCAGCGCTCGCGCGCTCGGCCGGCGCGCCGATGGCCTGCAACTCGTAAGCGTCCTCGAATCGAACGATCGAGGCGTCGTGGGCGGACTCGCGGGCGGCGATGCGATGGTCGGTCCCCGTCCGGCTGGTTCCCGCGATCGCGGCGAGCGCGTCGGCCGCCGTCTCGTCGCCGGCGCGGGTCGTGATGCAGTTTGCGGTCAGTTCGCCGTCGCCGGCTACCCGACCCCAGAAGTACGCCGTTTCCGGGGTCGCCGCGAGCAGGTCATCCGCCGGCTCGATCGGAGGGGATGCAGCTGTCGGATCGGCGTCACTCATCGGTGGCCACCTCGTTTGCTCCACTCGCTTTTGCTTCCGTCATCATATCGTCCGTCGCTACCGCCACCTCGATCGCGTCGACCGGACAGGCTGTGGCAGCCCGTTCGGCGTCAGCCAGCCGGTCATCGGCGAAGCGAGCGACGATCGTTCCGTCGGTGATCTCGCTATCGCCGATCGTCGCCAGCCCGTCGGCGGCTTCTCGGAACCGGTCGTCACGGACGAGACAGGCGAAGATGCCCTCGCAGGCGTCCCGATCGAGGGTCACGCGGTAGGGCTCGTTTTGACAGGTGGAGTCAGTAGTCATACTTGGACTCGTATCCGCGGGGGGTCACCATTCGATCGTCCCAGACGTACGTCTCCTCGTTGCCGACGAGGATCGTCGTCGTCATGTCGATCAAGTCGCTTTCGCCGAGCGCCTCCAGCTCACCGAGTTCGACGATCTCCACGCGCTCGTCCTCACGACCGGCGCCGTGGACGATCCCGACCGGCGTCTCCGGGTCGCGGTGGTCAAGCAGGATCTCACAGCACGTTCGGAAGTTCTCGCGACGCTTGCGGCTCCAGGGATTGTAGATCGCGATCGTGAACCCCTCCGGAGCGACCGCGTGGAGCCGGGATTCGATCTTCTCCATCGGCGTCAAGTGGTCCGAAAGCGAGACGCTGACCGTGTCGTTGACGAGGGGTGCACCGAGACGCGCACCACACGACTGGGCGGCGGGCACGCCGGGAACGACCTCGAAGTCGACCGATTCGGCGGTCGCACCCTTCGACTCCAGGATCTCAAGCGCCAGACCGGCGAGCGCATAGACGTTCGGGTCCCCGCTTCCGACGATCGCGACGTGGTGGCCGGCAAGCGCCCGGTCGATCGCCTCCTCGGTGCGGGAGACCTCCCCGCACATCGGCGTGTCGTACAGCTCCTCTGCCGACTCGATCACCTCATCGGGGAGGAGGTCGATGTAGGTGGTGTATCCGACGACGTGGTCGGCCGCAAGAAGGGCTCCTCTGGCGCGTGCGGTCATTCCCTCCGGCTCGCCGGGACCGAGCCCGACCGCCACGAGGCGACCCGGATCGCCCTCGAAGTCATCGACGGTCGATTCGACGTTCTCATCGGTCGCGTCCCGCTTTGCAGCGGCAGCGTCCGACGTCGACGCCCCGCAGCCGGATCCGGAGTCGGTCGGGGAGTCGGAGGCGGCCTCCGAACTCGATCCACCACACTTCGAGGAGGAGGCGGAGGCCGCCGAGCGCGAATCGCTCGACCCGCCACAGGTCGCGGGGCCCGAGTCGGTGGCGGTATCGGTCGTTTCGATCGCGTCGTTTGTCCCCACCGTCTCGGTGGAGTCAGCGTCCGTCTCAGTCGTGTCTGCGTCCGTCTCGGTCGTTTCACCGTTCGTCTCGGTCGTGTCGGTGGTGTCGTTCGTGCTCATGATCAGAAATCGTCGACGTCACGCCCGCCGCGCGGGGTGACGAGATGTTCGCCGTGGTCGTTCTCCCAGACGGTCGTCTCGTGAGTGCCGACGAGGATGGACGTCCCCATCCCGCTGACCTCCTCGTCGTGGTCGGTTGCCTCGCCAAGGGTAGTGATCGTGTGCGTCTCGTCCTCGAGGTTGCGCCCAGCGTCGCCGCGGCCGGCATCGTTGAAGATGCCGACGGGAACGTCGTCGGATCGCTCCTCCCGAATCACGTCGATCGCGCGCTCGTAATCCCGCCAGCAGTTGTACAAAACGATCACGAACCCGCTGATCGCGGCTGCACGCAGTTTCTCCTCGATCTCCGCCCAGCCGCGCCACTTGTCGGACAGCGAGACGGTGCAGAAGTCGTTCGACAGCGGTGCACCGAGGTTCGCCGCACCGCCGAGCGCCGCGGTCACACCCGGGACGACCTCGATCGGGACGTCACGAGCGTCCTCGGCGTCGGCCATCGTGAACAGGAGGTCGCTTTTGCCGTAGACGTTCGGGTCCCCCCCGGAGACGTGTGCGACGTCCTCGCCGGCACGAACGCGCTCGAAGGCCTCCTTCGCCAACTCGATCTGGCGTCCCATCGACGATCGAACGAGCGTCTGGCGGGCCCCGTCGGGACGTTCGAGAACGGTTCCGGAGTCATCGTCAGGATCGTCCGTACTCGTCCCAGCAGCCGCATCATCGATCTCGGCGCTCTCGGGGGGGAGGGTCCCGTCGCGTCGCAGGAACTCCTGATAGAGGTTCGAGGCGATCACGCAGTCGGCAGTGGCGATCACGTCTCGTGCTCGCTGAGTCATCGCGTGCGGGAGCCCGGGACCGATCCCGACGACGTAGAGGGTTCCGAGACCGTCAGTACCTACCTCCCCGCTTCCCGCGTCGTGAGCCGCCATCCTATCGCCCCACCGCCACGGTCACGGCATCGTCGAACCGCTCCTTCTCGCGGACGAGTTCGTGCTCGCGACCGCCGGCGATCGCCGACGCCTCCGCGATCCCCGGCCAGCCGATCAGCTCCTTCGAGCGGGACGGGGAGGGCCCCTCGAACGCCTCCAGAGTCTCCTTCTCGAAGAGAACGACTCCGGCACCGATCGCCTCCGCCGCCGCATAGAGCCCCTCCTCGCCCTCCTTTCTGGTTCCAGTGGCGACGAAGTCTATGTTCTCAACGGTCAAATCGAGGTCGTCGAGCGCGGCCTCCCAGGCGTCGAGGACCTGCTCCTCGTCCACGCCCGAGACGGTCCCCGTCCCGATCACGACGCGATCGTCGCTTTCGCCGCCCCCGTTCCGCTTGAGGACGGTCACGTCGTCATCGACGAGGACCGCCCGAGGTCCGTCGAGGCGGGCGACCGGGCCGAGTTCCTCGTTGAGGACGGCGAGGTTCGTCGCCACCGTTGAGTCGCCGTTGACGACGTGGCTGTCGAGCGCCTTGGCCCTGCTCTCGACACCCTGTTTGCCCGCCGCCTCGCTGGCGGTGGTCATCGCCGGAACCGCACCGAGCGTCGAGAGGTCGTGAGCGACCTGGTTGGCGCCGTGGTGGCCGCCCGTAATCGGGATCGCCCAAGTGAGTTCCTCGTCGACCACGACGATAGCGGGGTCGTCCCACTTGTCGTCGAGCAGGGGCGCGGTCTTTCGCATCGCGATCCCCGATGCCATGAGTCCAACGAAGCAGTCGTATTCACCCCAGTGGTCCGCGAAAACGTCGCCGTGATATTCGATGACGTCGATGCGGTCGTACTCCTCGCCGAGCCCTTCGACGATCTCCTCGGCGGTGTCGAGCTTGCGCTCGAAGCTCACGATCGCTATCTCCTCGGCCACTTCACCGTCCGAATCCGGCGTGGAACAGCTCGCTCCCGAGTCGTCGTCGGTAGTGTCGGCGTCTGCGTCAGCGGTCTCGGTTCCGTCCGTTGGGTTGTTCTCGTCCGTCGGGTCGGATTTGTCGGTGGGGTTGTTCTCGTCCGTCGATTCGACGTCGTCGGTCGTGCGGTCTGTGTCCGTACTCATCGGTAGATTACGTCGGCTTCATCGGTGGATCACATCGATCTTCATCGGTGGATCACATCGATCTTCATCGGTGGGTCCCTCGGTCAGCATTGGTCAGTCGCCCGCCTCGTTGGCCTCGATCGGGTCCGTCGATTCCGTCGTCTCGGATGCCTCGGCCGCCTCGTCCGTCTCGTCCGCGGTCGCTCCGCGATTCGCCCAGTCGCCGTAGAGGTACGACCGCTCGTAGCCGGCCTTGCGTGCCGCATCACCGATGACCACGAGCGCGGAGGCACGATAGCCGGCCGACTCGACCGCGGCGCCGATCGTCTCGATCGTTCCCTCGATGACGTCCTCGTCGGGCCAGGAAGCATGATAGACGACAGCCACCGGCGTCTCGGGGTCGTGGCCATCGTCGAGGAGCCGGTCCATCGTCTCGGGGATCGCGTGGGTGCCGAGATAGATGCAGGTCGTCACGTCGCCCATCTCGACGAACTCGCCGATGTGGTCGTCCTCCGGATCGAGCGTCCGTCCCTGTGGGCGGGTGAACGCGACGTGATTGGCCACGCCGTTCAACGTGAGTTGGGTCCGCAGCGTCGCGCTGGCTGCGAACGCCGACGTGACCCCAGGAACGAGGAACGTGGGAACGCCTTCGTGTTCGAGCGCATCCATCTGTTCGAGGGCCGCGCCGTAGATCGCCGGGTCGCCGCTGTGGAGTCGGACCACGTTTCGCCCCGCCTCGTGGGCGTCTCGCATCAGCGGGACGAGCTCCTCGAGGTCCTTCCCGACACTCGAAACGCGCTCGGCGTCCGCACAGTACGCGTCGAGAAGTTCGCTATTGACGAGCGAACCTGCATGGACCACGAGGTCCGCCGACTCGATGAGCTCACGACCGGTGACCGTGAGGAGCCCCGGATCCCCGGGACCGGCGCCGACGAACGGGATGCCCTCACCCACTTCGCCCGCGGACCGCTCGTGGATCCGGGGGTCACGATCGACCGCCCCAGCGGCCGTCTCGGCGTCGATCGCCTCCTGCGGATCGACCTCTCCTTGTGGATCGACTTCCCCTTGCGGATCGGTGACGTCCTCGGAGTCGGTCGCCGTGACATCCTCGGAGTCGGTCGCCGTGACATCCTCGGAGTCGGTCGCCGTGACATCCTCGGAGTCGGTCATCTCGACGTCCTCCGGTTCCCACATCGTGACCGTCTTCCGGCGGCGACGGAGCCTCCGCCGACATCGACGTCCCCACAGGCCTCGCTTTCGGCGATCTCTCGACGTCCAACGTCGGTCTCGGCGACGGCTGGATCAGTCGCTGTCGTCGATTCGGACTCGAAGGCCGCGGTCGCCGGAGTCCGATCCGAACCGGCATCGCGTCGCTCCGCGTACGCGAGCGTGTAGTAGTCACGATCGGCGAGGTCGTCGGGGTCGTCAGTGACGACCGTCTCACCCTGCTCCATGTACAGCCGGCGGCCGTACAGGACGTCGTATCCAGCCTCCGAGAGCTTCGCGTGGGTCGCGGGGACGTCCGTGACCTTGAACAGGACCATGCGATCGGGGCCGGTCGGGGCCGCGCCGCGGGCCGCCTCCCTGAGCGCGAGGCTCGATCCGGCGGCGACCTCGACGCCGAGCGCGGTCGTGAAGGCGGTAACAGCGCTCACTCCGGGGACGACCTCGACGTCAACCTCGGGGTGAAATGCCGCGAGCGTTCGCCGGAGATGGCCGAACGTCGAGTAGACGTTCGGGTCACCGAGCGTGACGAATGCCGCAGTACCCTCGCGAGCATTCGGAGCGATCTCCGCGGCAGCGACCTTCCAGGCCCGCCGAAGCTCCTGATCGTCGCGGGTCATCGGGAAATCGAGATCGCCGATCCGGGAGTCGGGGACGTGTTCGGTCGCCACCGAGCGCGAGAGGCGACCCGGCGAGTAGACCACGTCGGCCCGTTCGAGGATCTCCCGTCCGCGGACGGTCACGAGATCGGCGTCGCCCGGCCCGAGCCCCACGCCATAGATGGTCATCGCTCACCCCCGTCCGCGGCGACGGTGTCGTCGATGGAGTCGTCGGTCCCGTCGACGCCGCCGATCAACATGTATACCGGATTGTCCGAATCGAAGCTCGTCGCGCCGGCCAGTTCGTAGCCGTGGCTCACCTGGAACTGGAGGACCCCCTCGAGAAGGCCCCGATCGCGGAACGCCTCGGCGGCGGCACCGGCGACTTCGAGCCGGGAGACGTTCATGATAACGCGATCGACGCCGATCTCCAGGGCGCGATCGAGGACGGCCTCGTAGTTGCGGCTGCCCCCGAGAAAGAGCACGTTCGCGTCCGACGGGATCCCTGTCGGCGCCGCAGCCTCACAGAGGACGACGTCCGCAAGCTCCGAATCTGCGGATCCTGCATCCCCGGATTCCGAATCCGCGGGTGTCCGGGCGGCATCGATCCCGTTCGCGGCAAGGTTTCGCTCCGTGACTGTGAGCCGCTCGGGCTTGCGTTCGATCGCGGTCACCCGATCGGCCCGGCGGGCCGCCTCGACGGTGACGGCGCCGGTACAGGAGCCGACATCCACGAAGTGATCCGTGGTATCGAGGTCGAGTTTGTCGAGTAGGACGGCCCGAACCTCCGGTTTCGTCGGCCCGGCCTTCGCGTCGTGGGGAAGCGAGACGTTCGCCATCGACAGATACAACTCGCGTGATGCCTAAAACAATTTTGGTTGTATTAACACTCTCTCAGTTGTCTAATAGCCGGAGGAACCGAAGATTGGCACAATCTCACCAGAATTGAGCCAAAGGTATTTGAGTTACACGGACGGAATTCGGGTAATGGCGGGAAACGCGGAGCCAACGGAGGAGTTCGGCGTACTCCAGAGTAAACGAAACGCCACCAGGTATCAAATCCTGGTCGAGATCGCCGAGCGCCAGCCGGCAGTCAATCAGCGGGAGATCGCCGACGCGATCGGCATCACCGCCCAGGCGGTAAGCGACTACCTCCGGGATCTGATCGAGCAGGGGTACGTCGAGAAGCACGGACGGGGGCGCTATGAGGTGACGAAGGAGGGCGTCGACTGGTTGATATCCAAAACCGAGGAGCTTCGCGGGTTCATAACCCACGTCTCCGAGGACGTGATCGGGCAAGTCGAGATCGAGACGGCGATCGCCACGACCGATCTGGCGGAGGGAGAGACCGTCACGTTGACCATGCGTGACGGGGTTTTGCGTGCGATGGCCGGCGATACCGGCGGGGCGACCGCGGTCGCGGTGACGGACGCAAAGACGGGTACTGACGTCGGGATCACGAATTTCGAAGGGGTCGTCGAGTACGAACTGGGAACCGTGACAGCGGTCTCCATCCCACACGTCCGCGACGGCGGAAGCTCGGCGATCGATCCCGACCGGATCGTGGATCTGGCCGCTGACCACGACCTGATCGCCGTCGCCGGCGTCGAGGCGCTCGTGGCCGCCAGGACCGCGGACGTCGATCCCGACGTCAGATTCGGCACCGTGGGAGCGGTTCGGGAGGCGGCGACGAAGGGGCTCGACGTGTTGCTTCTGGTGACGACCACCCAACTTTCCGCCCACACCGACGAGCTCCGCGACGGGAACGTGAGCTACGAGGTCGTCGACGCCGCCGAGGAGTGATCGCTCCCGATCGGCGATTCCGATCGGCGAGGGATCAACTCACGCGCGCGACTGCCCGCACCGGCGCCCCGTCGCCGTCGGCGATCGGAAGCGGAAACGCGTAGAGGACGAACCGCTCGGGAAGCCCCGAAAGCGCCGTGAGGTTTTCGATGATCGGCAGATCCGAGCCCAAGAGCGCGTGGTGAACGGGGAATCCGTCGGGCTCGTCGGGGTCGGCGGCCGGAGTGGGCGTCGGATCGGGGTTGAGGGAGTCGACGGCCACCCCGCAGTTCGCCTCCCGAAGCCGCCGTGCGGCCGCCGGCAAGAGGTAGGGATGATCGAGATAGCGATCATTCTCCCGGTGATCGGTCGCCCAGTACTCGTCCCACCCCGTTCGCAGGACTACGATATCAACGTCGGGATCGTCGATCCCATCCGGAAGACGGTCGGGGCCGATCGGTTCGCGTGCGGAACATGGCGTCACGTCACGAAAGCGGGCGGTGAAGACGTACTGGCCGATCGGCCGGTCCGCGAGGACCCCACCGTCGGGTTCGGTATGACTCGGCGCGTCGATGTGCGTCCCGGTGTGGCTTCCACACCGAATCTCCTGGACCGAGAACCCGTCCTCCGGTATCGTCGCTGCCGACGTCACGGAGACGTCGGGGTCGCCGGGAAACGTCCGCATGCCGGTTTCGATCCGATGGGAGAGATCACGATATCCATCGACCATACGGTGGCTTCGTGGCCCGACTCCAAGTAGGTGGGCGATCGGAAATGCGAGCAGCAGGATTTCACTGAACCGATCGCACCACCGATCGTCGACGGCCGCCGTCGGATACGGACGACGATCACCGCCGATTCCGGACGATCGTGGCGTTCGATCGGGACGGATGGAGTGTCATAGCCGAAAAATCTGACCACAACAATCATGCGACCACCACCCGCAGATGGTGGCAACTCATTTCCACCCATGACTGACACGAGACGATGCCGCCGGGGAGGACTCGGATCAACGATCACGGACGCGAGCGACGCCGGGACGACGGAGGCGGACACGTGACCCGGGAGATGCGCGCCGACGAGTTTCGTGAGGCGCACCCGGCATCGGCGATCGAACTCCCGTACGCGGGGATACCGACATTTCTCAAGGCCGACCACCACGACGTCGATGCGCTCGGCGAGTACGACGTCGGGGTGCTCGGGGTCCCCTACGACGCGGCGGTAAGTAACCGCTCGGGGGCCAGACACGGTCCGCGGGGGGTCAGGGAGGCGAGCGGCTGGTGGGCGTACCTCTCGGGATACAAGGGTGGAGTAACGAACATGCGGACGGGCGAGTCGGTTGACTTCGATGAACTGGCCCTGGCGGACTGCGGGGACGTTCCCGTGTTTCCGATGGATCAGGAAACGACGGCCGAAAGCATTACCGCCCACGTCGCGACGGTGGCGGAGCAGGCGTTTCCGGTGTCGATCGGCGGGGATCACTACTGTACATACCCCGCATTCCGTGGGTTCGCGGAAGGTGCGGGACACGACAGCGTCGGCCTAGTCCAGATTGACGCCCACACAGACACCGTCTCGGAGAGCCCGATCTTCGGTCGCGAGTTCCACGGGTCGAGCGCAGCACTCATCGAGGACTCACAGTACGCCGACTTCGAGACGGTGAGTCAGGTCGGGATACGTGGCTATGAATCCCCGGCGTTTCTCGAATTCGCCGAGGAAACCGGACTCAACCTCTTCGCGATGCCCGAGGTCGACGAACGCGGGCTGAAAACGGTGATCGAGGAGGCGATCGCGGCCGCAGCCGACGGGACCGACGCCGTCTACGTCACCTTCGACATCGATTCGGTCGATCCGAGCGTGGCTCCCGGAACCGGCACCCCCGAGCCCGCAGGCCTGTCGGCCTCGCAGGCGCTTACGGCGATGGAGGTTCTCGGCGCACACGACGCCGTCGGCGCGGTGGACCTGATGGAGGTCGCCCCGCCGCACGATCCGACCGGGAACACCTCGCGGCTGGCGGCGAACCTACTCGTGGCGTTCCTCGAGCGGAGGTTCGCGGCCTGAGTCGGAGTCGGGACCTCGGAATTTAGCCCCCGTGTCAGTCGTCTTCGAGGAGTCGAGACAGCGTTCGGGCGATCGCCTCGCTGGCCCACTCGATTTCGTTGACGCGGACGTACTCGCGATCGGAGTGGGCGACTGCCCCCTCCTCGTCGGCCAGGTCACCCGGACCGAAGACGACCGTCGGCGCCGGCGAGAAGTAGGATGCCTCCGTCGCGGCCGAGAAGGGACGAACGGTCCCACCACGATCCGCACGCGAATCGTCCCCCGCTCTCAGTCCGTCGATCGCCCGCGGGCGCGTCGCGTCGACGGCGGCAACTAACTCGTCGACGAGGTGGTGGTCCGGATCAGTCGAGAAGGCCGCCAGAAACGGCGACTTCCGCTCGGTCAGTCGGAACTCGACGCCGACGTCGTCGGGAACGGCCGCGCGGACGTCGAGTTCGAGCGACTCGCTGAACTCCGCCGCCGTCTCCGGCGGAATGGAGCGTCGATCTACGACGATCGCACATCGGTCCGGGACCTGATTGGTCGCTTCGCCGCCCTCGATCGTCGTCGGCGTGAGCCGGGCCTCGCCGAGCTGATCATGGGGTGATCGGGCGAGATCGAACTTGCGTATCGCCTTCAGAGCACCCTCCGCAGCCGCGACAGCGTTCGTACCGGCCGATTCGGCGGCGTGAGCCGTTTCGCCGGATAGCTCGAGAGTTCCCTCGAATCGGCCCTTCGCGGCCGTACAGACGTCGAGGCCGGTCGGCTCACCGACGGCGTACAGATCGCCCTCGAGGGAATCCTCGGTCCCGTCGAGTCGCCCGGTGAGCGCCGCAGCGCCGAGCGAGTGGACTTCCTCGTCGGGCGTGATCGCCAGCGTGAGTCGGCCGCGATCGGGATCGGTGGCGAGAAAGCCGAAGAGGAGCGACGCGAGCGGCCCCTTCGCGTCACACGATCCGCGACCACGGATCACGTCGACACCGTCCTCGTCCCCCACGGTTGCGTTTCGATCGCGCTCGAAGGGAACGTGTGGTGTGACCGTGTCGATGTGTGTGTTACAGACGACGTGGGGGCCGTCCGTCGGATTTGGCGACCCCTTTTCCGCGAGGACGTTACCGGCGTCATCCACTGTCACATCGATCGCGTGATCGGTGAGGGTTCCGACGAGGAACTCCCGCATCTCCGTGACGTCGCGGTGGGACGGGATTTGGACGGCCTCCTCGAGAAACGCGACCGGGTCAAACCCGTGAAACTCCTCGGTCGTCTCGGGCGGGTCGGCTCCGCTCATCGTGGATCCAGGTCGGTCGAGGGTCCGTTCTCGCTTTCAGTTCCGGGATCAACGGCCGGCGTGGCATCGTCGATCGTCTCGGCGTCCACGTCGGGGTCGACGTCCAACTCGTCCGAGAACTCCTCCGTGACCGGACCGGCGAGCGTCGCGGGGCCGTCGTCCGGAACCGTGACCTCCAGTTCGCCTCCCGGCGGGCGACAGCGCACGGTCGGCGAGTCGGCGATCCCGAGCCGGCGAGCGACGGCCGCGATCGCGACGGCGCCGGTGCCACACGATCGCGTCTCGCCCTCGACGCCGCGCTCGAAGGTTCGCTGGCGGAACGTTGGGACCAATCCATCGAACTCGCGGTCGATGTCGTCCGGGACGTACTCAACGCGTTCCGCGAGGTTGACGTTTGCCCCCTCCGGGAAGACGTCGGCGTGGCGGACCGGCTCCGCGACCGCATCGAGGTCCACGTCGTCGATGTCGTCGATCCCGCCGATATCGTCGACGAACGCGACCGCGTGCGGGACGCCGGTGTTCACTGCCGAGACGGTCAGCCCCTCGATATCCGTTCGGAGCAGGGGATCACCGGGATCGCCCTCCCGCACGGCGACATCGGACGATAGCGATCGGTCGAGGGGAACGGCGTCGGGATCGAACCGCGGGACGCCCATCTCGATGGTCACGTCTCGACCGTCCGTCTCGACCGTCGCCCGCCGGTCGCCGGCGAGCGTCTCGATCACGAATCCGGTCTCGCCGGTTCGGTCGAACGCCCAGGCGGCGGCGACACGGGCACCGTTCCCGCACATGGCCGCCGTCGAACCGTCCGGCTGGACGAGCGACATCGTCACGCGCGTCGGGTCGGCATCGTCGTCGATCGCGAGGAATAACACGCCGTCGGCCCCCCGACGTCCGTCGGGACTCTCGACGCCGGTCTCGCGATCACAGTGGGCGATCGCGAACGAGCGTCGGTCGTCGACACCGATGCGGTCGGCGTTCTCGGCATCGATGACGATGAAGTCGTTACCGGTCCCGTGATATCTCGTGAACGCGATCGTGTCCGTCGTGGTCATCGGTCGGTCTCCGTGTCGGTAGCATCGTTCGACTCCCCATCAGTCGCCGACTCGACGTTGAGATCGGCGAGCCCCTCGTAGCCGGCCCGCCGCTCGACCGCGGTCACGTCCGCGAGGGTCTCGCGATCGCGCACGAGCCAGTCGGAGCCAAAGGGAGGATCGACACCGTCGATCGCGACCTCGGCCGGCCGAGGTCTGGAGTTGTATTGATTCGCCATCTCATAGCCGTACGCACCCGCGATCCCGACGGCAAGGAGATCCCCACGTTCGGGTGCTGCAAGCGGTCGATCTTCACAAAACACATCGGCGCTTTCACAGATAGGTCCGGCGACAGTGACCGGGATCGGTTCGCGACTCCCGGATGCCTCTCCGGTTCGCTCGTCCGCCGAGGGCCGACCGCGATCGGAACGTGCCGAACAGTTGCAGATCGGATGGTAGGCGTCGTACATTGCCGGCCGGAGAAGGTCGGTCATTCCGGCGTCGACGCCGACGACGGTCGTCTCGGGAGTCGGTTTTACCGTGTTCACGCGTGTCAGGAGGACGCCCGCATCCGCGACCACGTATCGGCCGGGTTCGATCGCTAGCCGTACACCGTCGCCGGTCGATCCGTCGGTCCGGTCGTTTGTTTCGGCCGCTTCGAACGCATCTCCGAGCGCCTCCCCAAGCGCCCCCCGGGTCGCCTCGGCGATCGCCGGCAGGTCAAGCGGTGGTTCATCCTCCCGGTAGGGGACGCCGAATCCGCCGCCGACGTCCACATACTCGAGATCGATCGGGGAGGGGGAGCCGTCGCTTGGAGGGGAATCGTCGCTTTTCGAGGCGCCGTCGCTCGGAGAAACGAGCGACCGCGCAAGCTCGCCCATTCGCGAGACGAGTTCACGGTGCCGATCGAGCCCGTCGGCGTCGATCCCCGAGCCCGCGTGGGCGTGGATTCCGACGACGTCGAAGCGCTCCGTCGCCTCCCGAGCGACCGTCGCCGCGCGATCGTAGGGAATTCCGAACTTGGCGTGGGCACCGGTTCGGACCTTCTCGTGGTGACCCGCCTCGACGCCGGGCGTCACTCGAATGCAGACCCGCCCGTCGTAGCCGCGATCGGCCAGCCGATCGAGGGTGTCGACCGCGCCGGCAGTCACGGTGAGTTCGGGATGATCCCGCCAGCGCGAGACGACCCGATCGAGGTCGCGGGCGGGCGGATTGACCGCAGTGTAGTGGACCCGATCGCCCGGGAAGCCAGCCACGAGCGCGCGGTCGACCTCGCCCGCTGAGGCGCACTCGGCTTCGAGCCCGGCCGCCTCGACTGCCCGCAGGACAGCCTGGCCGGTGTGGGCCTTTACCGCGTACCGGACGTCGGCGTCCGGGAAGGCATCGAGAAGCCGCTGGCAGTTCTCATGAACTCGATCGCGGTCGATCACGTACAGCGGGGTCCCGTACTTCGCGGCGAGATCGGCGAGTCGGGCCGCGTTCCAGTCGGCAAGCCGACGAATCCGTGGGTTCCCCGCGTGATCGTTGTCCGCCACCGGCGATTCGCCCGTTTGCTCGGGGTCGTTCATTCCCGAAGCGCCTCCTCCCGCTGAGTGGCCTCGAGGGTCTCGGTTTCGACGTCGGTCGCGACGACGGCCGGCTTGTAGGCACCGCCCTCGAGGAGGTCGTGATCGCTGACTGACGACTCGACCATTCGCGTGAATGCGCGGCGGTTAGCCGGGAGATGGCCGTAGATGACTTCCTCCGCGACGAGGTCGTAGACGGGAATCCGCGGCGTCAAAAGCGTGTTCTCGCCGACGATCGAGTTTTCGCCGATCCGGAAGCCGGAGGTGACCCGACAGCCGGCGCCGAGCGCGACGCCGTCCTCGATCACGACCGGCGCGTCCTCGACCGGCTCGAGCACGCCGCCGATCAGCGTGTTCGCGCCGAGTTTGACGTTGTCACCGATCTGGGCACATGACCCGACGGTATCACAGGAGTCGACGAGCGTCCCATCGCCGACGTGGGCACCGATGTTGACGAAGGAGGGACTCATCATGATGCAGTCACTCCCCAGGTGGGCGCCCCGCCGGATCGTGGTCCCGTCCGGCGTGTTCCGCGTACCGCGCTCGCCCAGGTCGTCGGTCTCGCGCAGCGGAAGGACGTCGTGATAGGTGACGTCCCCGTAGGCGCGGGGTTCCGTCTCACGCAGCCCGAAGTTCAGCAGGATCCCGCGTTTCACCCAGGCGTTCGCCTCCCAGGACGTCACGTCACTGCCGGTCTTTTCGGCCGCGCGGACCTCGCCTGCCTCCAGAGCATCGAGAAACGCCTCGAGGGTCGCCTCGTCGTCCGCGGTCGTTTCACCGGCCGAAAGTCCCTGATCGTAGCGTTGCCAGAGGTCGGTTACGTCAGCTTCGAGTGTCATGTGCGATCGGTGGTCGAGCGGGGGTATTTATGCGTCGGTTCGGGAACTCGGTGATCCGACAGTCGATCGGCGGATCTCGGGGGTGTTCGATCGGGAGTCGATCGAGCGCTCTCATGACTCGTCGATCACGTCGTCGAACGTGTACCAGCCGGCGTCACGGCCGGCCAGCCAGACCGCGGCGTCGAGTGCCCCGGCGGCAAAGACCCCCCGATCGCCGGATCGGTGGGTGAGTTCTACGGTCTCGTGGTTGTCCGCGAGCAGCACCTCGTGCTCGCCGATGATGTCGCCGGCACGGCGCGCGTGAACGCCGATCTCGGCGGATTCCCGGGGTGCATCGCCCTCACGGCCGTGGACGCGGTCGGCCGGTGAAAGGTCCGACCGAACGTCCTCGATGTCCTCGAGGATCGTGTGTGCGGTCCCCGACGGGGCATCGCGCTTGCCGTTGTGGTGAGTCTCGGTTACCTCGATGTCGTAGCCGGGAAGCGCCGTGACGGCCTCACGAACCGCTCGACGCAGCGCGGCGATCCCGCGAGAGAAGTTGGCCGCCTTGAGGAGCGGAACTGATGAGGCGGTCTCCCGAAGGGTCGCGAGTCCGTCCTCGGAGAATCCGGTCGTTCCCGTCACGAGCGCCACGTCCGCCTCGGCGCAGGCGTCGGCGTACTCGAGCGTGGAGGCGGGTCCCGTAAAGTCGACAACGGCGTCCGGATCGGCGTCACCGAGCCGGTCGGCGAACTCCGCGGCGGGATCGATGGCGACGCCCGCAATCGGTTCGGTCTCGGAACGGTTGACTGCAAGCACCACGACGACGTCCTCCCGATCGACGGCCGCATCGAGCACCTCACGTCCCATTCGGCCAGCGGCGCCGGTGACCGCGAGGCGGAGGGGGCTCGAATCGCCCGTACTCATCGTGACGCCTCCGCCGCGCCGAACGCGCCGATATCGCCGGGTGCCGCAGTCTCGTACTCGCGAAGCAACGTCGCCAGGTCCTCGCGGTACTCCTCGGAGAGTCGAGTGAGCGGCGAGCGGACGTCCGGGCGACCGCGATCGCGGATCGCCATCGCCTCCTTGACCGGAATCGGATTCGTCTCGACGAAGAGCTCGCGGCAAAGCGGTGACAGCTCATGATGGATCGCTTGAGCGCGCTCGTAATCCCCCGCAAGCGCCGACCCGACCATCGCGCAGGTGCGTTCGGGTTCGACGTTCGCGACGACGCTTATCGTTCCGGTTCCGCCGATCGAGAGGATGGGCAGCGTGAGGCCGTCGTCGCCCGAAAGCACCGCGAACTCCTCGTCCGCGGTGCGCTCGACGACCTCGCTTATCAGCCCCAGATCGCCGGAAGCCGCCTTGTAGCCGACGATGTTCTCGTGTTCGGCCAGCCGCGCCGTGACATCGACGGGGATCGATCGACCGGTCCGCGAGGGGACGTTATAGACGATCTGCGGGAGGTCGACCGCGTCCGCTATCGTCGTGTAATGTTCGTAGAATCCCTCGGGTTCGGGCTTGTTGTAGTACGGCGAGATGAGAAGCAGGCCATCGGCGTCGGCGTCCGCGGCGCGGCGCGACAGCGAGAGTGCTTCGGCAGTGTTGTTCGATCCGGTCCCGGCGATGACCGGGACGTCCTCGACGGCAGCCGAGACGGTCTCTATCACCTCGACGTGCTCGTCGTGTGACAGTGTGGCCGACTCGCCGGTCGAGCCGACCGGGACCAATCCGTCGACGCCGGCGGCCTCAAGATACTGTGCGTTGTCGGCGAGCTGGTCATGGTCGATCTCGTCCTGTTCATCGAATGGAGTCGTCATCGCGGGCATCACGCCCTCGAAGGGTTGGGTAGTCGTCATCGGTGTCTCGTGTGTGGTGGGTTGGTGGGTCGGTCGTCAGTCGATTCCGCCGCGGATGCGCGCCCGAACGACGTCGGAGACGTCGCTGTCGGGGGCGTCGGGGGCCGCCCGGGACGGGGTCGCCACTCCCGCCGGTGGGCGTTTCAGGCGCGTTTTTTCGAGAAGAGCCGCGTCGCTGGCGATGACGGCGTATCCTGGATGGACGCGGGAGTCGTCACACGTGTGAATGTGTCCTTCGGTTTCTTATAGATTGCGGCTCGTTCACCCGGCACTGTTCAGATTAGAATTGAAGAACGAGGCGGCCGAATTTCTGAGTGTCTATGCCCGAAATCAGCCGCCTCAACCGAGATAGCGACTGGATCGAATTAGATTTTGTGGAGCGAGAGGAGACACCGCGCGAGCTGATGAAGCTCGGTATCCATCTCCACGTGGCAGGATTATCACTTTCGGATACCATCTCTATTCTCGATAAGTTCGGTGTCAAACGGAGTCGGTCAACCGTTCATAACTGGATTCAGAAAGCCGGCCTACAGCCCACCGATGGGAAAAATCCGGATCACGTCGCAGTCGATGAGACCGTGATCCAGATCAACGACCAGCGCTATTGGCTGTACGCTGCTGTCGACCCACAATCGAAGAAATACCTCCATGTCAGGCTCTTTTCGTCGAGAACACGAGCGCTCACCGAGATATTTCTGAGCGAACTCCGCGACAAACATCAGGTGGATGATGCGATCTTCCTCGTCGATGGAGCTCCGTGGCTCCATGCTGCACTTCGCCGTCACGGGCTCCGATTCCGACATGAAACACATGGGAATCGGAATGCTGCAGAACGTCTCTTCAAAGAACTAAAACGCAGAACATACCAATTTGCAAATCACTTTCGAAATGCCGATCCAGCAACCGCTGAAACGTGGTTGCAAACCACCGCCTTCATCGAAAATCACTCAATCTGAACAATGCCCGTTCACCCAACGCTTATTCACGTCACGAACGGATCCTGTGTAATGAGTCTATTCAGAAAAGCTGGAGAAAAATTTGAAGAGACGAAACGAACGTTCATGGGAGAGGGGGAAACACAGTACGTCTGTCCGTCCTGTGAGGAGACGATCTCGAAGACGGACTCGCATTGTCCTCACTGCGGTGACGAAATCGGTGATCCGACCGAGTGATCGGACCGGTCGTCCAGCCGAGTGATCAAACCGGCCGCCCGAGGGAGTGATCAAACCGGCCGGACAGTGCGAAGCACCTTAACGGAGGCGACGGTATGGCCGGTATGACCGACATCCATTCCGATCAGCGCGTCGCCGTCCTGGTTGATTCACAGAACCTCTATCACTCCGCCCAGAGCGTCTACTCGCAGAACATCGACTACTCGGCGCTCCTTGAGAAAGCCGTCCAGGATCGCCGGCTCGTGCGGGCGATCGCCTACGTGATCCGAGCGGAATCACCCGAGGAGGAGCGCTTCTTCGAGGCACTCTACGACATCGGCTTCGAGACGAGGATCAAGGACATCAAGACGTTTCCGGACGGGACGAAAAAGGCCGACTGGGACGTGGGGATGAGCCTCGATGCGGTGACGCTCGCGAGCCACGTCGACGTCGTCGTCCTCTGTACGGGCGACGGCGACTTCTCGCGGCTCTGTTCGCACCTCCGCCACGAAGGAGTTCGAGTCGAGGCGATGAGCTTCGAGTCTTCGACGTCCGAGGAACTCCTCGAGGCCGTCGACTCGTTCGTCGATCTAGGCGCACGTAAGGAAACGTTCCTCCTTTGAGATGAACGGGAATCGCTCGAACGACCGATCGGCCGACCCGATAAGCGCGCTTGCACTCCCGTTCGTCATTGGGATGGCAATTGGACTGTCCCTCGGTCGGTTTCTCGGCGGCCCTCTGGTCGGGATCGCCGTCGGGCTCGTGCTGTTTGCTACTCTCGGGTGGCTCCGGTTGAAACTCGCGAGGCTCCCACAGTAGGGACGACGCCAGACCTGCCATCAGGGGCGAAGGTCCCGCGAGACGAGGACGGTCGCCAGCGTACAGGCGGTGAGCGTGAAGCCGGCAAGCACGAGGAAGACAGTGAACTCCGAGGCGGCATAGGTGAGCACCACGCCGACGACCGTCGCCCCGAGTGCACCGATTCCGAAGATGCCGAGATACGTGAAGCCGAAGGAGAGCCCGCGCGACTCCGGCGGGGAGTAGGCCGCGATCGTCGCCTGGGTGAGCGGCTGCATCGCGAACAGCGCGAACCCGAGCGCGGCGCCGATCGCCAACAGCGGAACGAGGCCGGCGCGGGATGCCGGAACGAACGCGAGCGTGATGGCGGAGAGGACCAGCAGCATCACGACGAGTCCCCGCTCCGGTTCGATCCGATCGGTGAGCCTCCCGCCGACGTACTGGCCGACGATCCCGACGGTCAACAGCCCGACGTACACGTACCGGGAGAGATCGAACTCCTCGGCGAGCGCACCGTCCGGATCGAAGACGCCGGGGCGGACGTCTCCGACGATGGCGACGAGAAAGTCGTTCAGTAGTTCGGGCAGGAACGTCAACATTCCCCGGTAGAAGAGCCCATTGAACATTACCACGAGGAAGACGAGCGAGAAGCCGAGGGTGAACACCCGGCGCGTCCCGTCGATGAGATCGCCGAGCGAGCGGATCTCCGCCTTCTCGTCGTCGACACCGGTACTGGCGGACGCGACGTCATCGGAGTCGATGGCGTCGTTCCCGCCGTCGGCTCCGGGATCAGTGCCCATGGAACCGGTCAGCCCCGCCGTCTCGTCGAAGTCGATCGACAGGCCGACGATGCCGGCGACGACGGACAGTCCGCCCAGAACCACGACGACGATCCGCCAGTCGGCGACGAGCAACAACAGCGCGGTTGCGAGCGGTCCGAAGGCAATCCCCGCGTTGCCGGCCATGCCGTGATAGGCGAAGACGGTACCACGGGTGTCCGGGTCGATCCCGTTGCTGATAAGCGCGAGCCCAGCGGGGTGATAGACGCTGGCCGCCGCTCCCCAGATGCCGAGTGCGAGCGCGATCGTCGCGACGTGGGGAACGAGGCTCAACGACAGGAAGGCGACGCCCATGCCGAACAGACAGCCAACGATCAGCCGACGGGAGCCGTAGCGATCGACGAGCAGCCCTCCGGGGAGCGCGCCAACGCCGAAGAGGCCGTATCCGACCGTAACCACGGCACCGAGAACCGCGGCCGTGACGGAAAATTCGAGCAGCCAGACCGTCATCAGGATCGGAACGGAGAGCTCGTAGGTGTGAACTAGGCCGTGAGCGACCATCACGAATCCCGTGATGGATCGGTCGTTCGCGTTCATGCCAACTCCCTCAGCGTGGACGGCGGTCGCGTTCGGATCGCCGACAGGAGCGGGAGCATGTGAGATCGGTTGCCGGAACTGGCCAGCGATCCGCAAAGAACCCGTCGGATCCGGATCTCGATGGGGGGAAACGTGGCGTCGGACGAACGCTGTGCGGATGTGAAGTACCTCGGGGTCAAGCCCCGAGGCTTCCTGTTTCTACGACAGAACTTGCAGAAACACGCTCCCGGTGAGGTATTTCCACAGCGGTTCCAGTCTCCGCAGGCGTGGATTCGGAGGCTCCCACTCCTATTCGGTGGCGACGGCACAGCGTCTGACCGTCCGTATTTTTGGACTTGAAGCCAGACACAAGTAGTGCCATCTCATCTCGGTGTTTAGTACATCGCTACTTAATAGTTTGCGTCAACGTTGTCGGCTTCATCCATGGGGTCAAGCCCCGTGGCATTCGCCTTGAACCGCCTGTAAACGTGGCGTCGGACGAACGCAGTCCGGTTGTAGGTGCCTGGGACGCGATCGGCGCGACGACGATCGACCGCACTTATTGGTTCGGCTCCCAAGCGTTCCATATGAGCGATACGACGGGGATCCCGGATCTGCGCGTGAACGCCGATTACCAGTTCGGCGCGGGGGCGGGCGCGGCGCTGTTTCCCGACGAGGAGCCGCTCTCGATCCGCCGATCGAGCGGAGGCCGTCCCCGGCAGGTGCTCGCCGGCGACGTGGACCCGTCCGGCGGCGACGAGGGGGATCGGCTCGTCTCCTACGGAACCGACGGCCGGTTTACCCTCGGGATCGCAGGTGGGAAGCGACTCCGGGAGGCGCTCGATCCGCCGGCCTACCGGGTTGTGGTCGGCGAGGAGAGCGAACCCTTCGTGCGCGAGGGACGGAACACGTTCGCGAAATTCGTCCGCGAGGTTGACGAGGCGGTACGCCCCGGCGACGAAGTGCTGGTGGTGACCCCCACAGACGAATTGCTGGCCGTCGGTCGCGCGGAACTCGCAGCGATCGAGATGCGTGCATTCGATACCGGGATGGCCGTGAAGGTGCGCGAGGGGATCGGAACGGAAGACGAAACGTAAATAGACGCGCGCTCGGTCCTGCCGACCGTGATCCAGTCGTACTCAGGAACGTGACCTGGAGGAGCATATCGATGTCGAGTCCTGACTGCCGCTGTCGACTCCTGGCGGCCGGGATCGAGTCCATCGATCCACAGCGGAAAACGACATCTCCGAAGCTATCCGTGTTTGGCGCGTTTGCCGGCTTGTTCCATAGCCGTGAGGACACGCTCAATGGCGATCACGAAGGCAGCCGTTCGGAGACTGGGGATTTCGCGGTCCTCGGAGACGCGTATCATCTCGTCGAACGCATCCGTGATCGTGGTCTCGAGCGCGTCATTGATACGGTCTTCCGACCAGGAGAAGCGCTGTCGATTCTGAACCCATTCGAAGTAACTCACGGTAACCCCGCCTGCATTAGCGAGAATATCGGGAACGACGACCACATCACGGTCATCCAGGACGTCGTCAGCCGCAGGTGTTAGCGGCCCATTCGCCCCTTCCACGATCACGTCCGCTTGGACGTCCGAAGCGAGTTCGTCGTCGATCACGTTCCCGACAGCAGCCGGTATCAGAAGGTCAACGTCGGCCGTCAGGAGCTCCGTATTCGTGCGTTCGTCGGCGTCCCCGTATCCGACCACAGTACCGGTCTCCGCCTTGAACCGATCGACATCCGCGGGGTCGATCCCCGTCGGATCGAATATCGCGCCCGTGGAGTCACTGACGGTAACGACGGTTGCACCGAGATCGTCAAGAAGCGTGGCCGCAACGGAGCCAACGTTTCCGAACCCCTGAACGGCGACCGTCGCTCCCTCAAGCGATCGGTCGAACCGGTCGAAGAGTTCACGGGCTGCGATGGTCACGGACCGACCCGTCGCTTCCACCCGCCCCTCACTTCCCCCGCTTTCGATCGCCTTCCCAGTGACCACGCCCGGAGCAGTCGTATTCTCGAGACACTCGTAGGTGTCCTTGATCCAGTTCATCTCCCGCTGGCCGGTGTTGATATCGGGTGCCGGGATGTCCCGATCCGCTCCGAGGAGCGGTCGGAATTCGGTGGCGTACGCCCGAGTGATACGTTCGAGTTCGCGTTCGGAGTAGTCCTGTGGATCGAATACGACACCTCCCTTAGCGCCGCCAAACGGGAGATCGACGACGGCGCACTTATAAACCATCAAGCCAGCAAGGGCTCGCACTTCGTCGGGATCGACTGCGGGGTGATACCTGATTCCACCCTTATACGGGCCTCGGGCCCCGTTGAATTGGACTCGGTACGCACGAACCTGGTCGAGCGAGCCGTCATCCAACTCCAACGTGAGGGTCGCCTCGTGCATTCGCTCGGGATATTTAAGCATGGCACGCTCGTCGGACTCGATATCGACGTATCGAGCCGCGGTATCAAGCTGTTCGCGCAGACTTTCGAATGGATGATCGTCAGGGGGCATGATCAATTGATGTCGGATTCGACGCAGCCAGGGGTCAAAGACGGAACGATGGATGACCACAAAGCGATGGGTGACCACAACCCACCAGGGACGGACGCGATCTCGGGTGCCAGTAGCTGAAATATGTCTTGCCGTCGACATAGAACATGGACATCGATCCCATTCGCTGGGAACGATCTCAGTCCGCACGTGTTTTTCCGGCCATCAGCTACAGTCGGGACGCTTCCCAACGGGAACATTATCCTCTCACCCGTGTTCCCGCATCGCCGGTCAGCGCATCCAGTAATCGTTCGGGAGACGTGATCACGGCCCTCTCTCCGCCCTGCTCGACGAATCGAATACACGCTTCGATCTTTGGCTGCATACTTCCCTCGCCGAACTCACCTGCTTCGAGGTGCGTCCGTAACTCCTCGACGGTCGTTTCCCGGAGGGGTTTCCGGTCCGGCGTCCCGTACTCCACGTACGCATATTCGACGTCAGTCAGAATGACGAGCGTGTCCGCATCGAGGTCGGATGCGAGCAGTTGGGAGGATTTGTCCTTATCGACCACGGCTTCGACACCCTGGAGACCGTCATCTCGGACGACGGGGACGCCACCTCCACCGACGCAAATCACGAAATCCCCTCGATTCACGAGGCGACCGATCTCGTCGCCCTCGACGAGTTCGACGGGCTCAGGAGAGGGAACGACACGACGATACGGACGAGCGCCACTCGACACGTTCCTGGTCTCGAACGATTTGTTCTCCGCTTCCGATTCCGTATAGAACGGTCCCACGGGTTTCGTCGGATCCTGGAACGCCGGGTCGGCGGCGTCGACCACGACTTGCGTTACGACCGTGATGAAATCCGTCCGGCTCGAAAGCTCGTTGTCGAGTGCCTGTTGGAGCAGATAGCCTATCTGTGCCTGGGTTTCGGCGACGAGTACGTCGAGCGGTAGTTGAGGCGTCTCACTCGCACTCTCCTGTTGGAGGAGAAGATCCCCGACCTGTGGTCCGTTTCCGTGAGTGAGGGCGATATCGTAACCGGTATCGATAGCATCGGACAGTCGTCGTGCCGTCCGTTCGATCACCTCGAGTTGTTCGTCGATCGTCCACGGGCCATGCTCACCGAGCAGCGTATTGCCGCCCAGCGCGATGACGATCGGATCGGTTCCCATGTTATGGGAGCTATCCGCCATACTAATTCAGTCTTGCGCGAATACTGTCTCCCATGAACAAAGCGAAAATCGTAATCATGGGGGCTGCAGGTCGCGACTTTCACGACTTCAACACCGTCTTCCGGGATGACGAGGACACCGAAGTCACCGCGTTCACTCATACCACCTCCCAAAACATCGGAGAACTCGAGGAATCCCCAATCCGACGGTATCCGTCGGAGTTGGCCGGAGAACACTACCCCGATGGCATTCCGATCCGTCCCGAGACGGAACTGGAAGCGATCATCGACGAGGAAAACGTGGATACCGTCGTGTTCTCATACTCCGACGTCTCCCACGAACACGTGATGCATCAGGCATCGCGTGCGCTCGCCGCGGGAGCCGATTTCCGACTGATCGGTCCCGATCGGATGATGCTCGACGCATCCGTTCCGGTCGTCGCCGTCGATGCAGTACGAACCGGCTGTGGGAAATCCCAAACCACCAGGAAGTTCGCGGACTTGCTTCGGGAACGGGGGAAAAACGTCGTCATCGTCAGAGAACCCATGCCGTATGGTGACCTCGTTGCACAACGAGTCCAACGCTTCGAGACGCGTTCCGATCTCGACGAAAGCGACGTCACGATCGAGGAGCGTGAGGAATACGAGAGCCACATCGAACGTGGCCACGTCGTGTATGCCGGCGTGGACTACGAGGCGATCCTGGACCGTGCCCAACGTGAAGCGGAGATCATCGTCTGGGACGGCGGCAACAACGAACTCCCGTTTTACATTCCGGACGTTCACGTCGTCGTGGCCGATCCGCATCGGTCCGGTGCAGAACTGCGTTTTCATCCAGGGGAAACCAATCTCCGGTTGGCTGATTACGTGCTCATCAACAAGGAGAACACCGCCGACGTAACGGATATTCGAGAAGTCGAGGAGAACGTCCGTCAAACCAATCCCGAGGCACGGATCATCCACGCGGATTCGACGATCACTGCGGACGGTGAGTCGATCGCGGACAAGCGCGTTCTCGTCGTTGAAGACGGACCGACGCTTACCCACGGTGACGCCCCTCACGGTGCCGGATTAATCGCGGCTCGTGAATACGGTGCTGCGGAGATCATCGATCCTGAACCGGTAGCCGTCGGCACATTCAAGCGCATATTCGAGACGTACGACCACCTCGACACCGTCCTCCCGGCGATGGGATATAGCGAGGATCAGATCCAGGACCTGGAAACAACGATTCGGAACGCGAATCCGGACGTCGTCGTTTCGGGGACGCCTCACGACCTCGCACGAGTGATCGACGTGGACGTTCCCATTGTGCGAGTCCACTACGAACTCGAAGCGAAGAACATCCCGCTCGATGCAGTACTTGAATGGCACGCAACCACGTTAGGGATTTGATCGGTCTCCGTGTCAACTCACGGTATGAGCGAGCCCCTCGATGCACCACAGCATGATCGATACTCCCGTCAACTCATGTTGGACCTCGTCAGTGAGGCACAACAGGCGTCGCTTCTGGAAAGCCGCGTCCTCGTCGGCGGCGCAGGTGGATTGGGGTCGGTCGGTCTCCAGTCTCTCGCTGCTGCCGGCGTCGGCACACTCGGAATCGTCGACGACGGAACCGTGAAACGGTCGAACCTCCAGCGACGTGTGGCACTAGCTAATAAGACCATGGAGTTCGGAGAGGGAGTATGACGGATCGTTCAGCTTTGATCGGCAACGACATGAACAAAAAGGAATGTGAGTCGTTCCTCACTTCCAGGGGCCATGGCGTATTGAGTATGGGCGTTGAAAATCGAGGATACGGTATTCCGATTTCATATGGATACGACGAGGAGAATGGCCGTATTATTCTGGAATTCGTGAACGCCCCCGATAGCAAAAAGAAGAAGTTTGCTGACACATCTGAAGAGGTGACAGTAACGGTCTACGAGTACGAGTCGCTCGATTCCTGGGAGAGCGTCATCGTGACCGGAACGATTCACTCCCTCGAGGATGCTACCGTCTCGGAGCGACTTGCGTCTCTTTTTTTCGCGCAGGCCGATGACGCCGCAGGCAATCGTCGATGGGAAGATCGTGAGGGTATCGAACGAACGTGGTATGAGATCCGGAACACTGAGATCACCGGTCGCCGGAGTGAGGGATTACGTCCGAGGAATCCGTGACGGCGAAACGGGGTGAGGGTCCCGTCCGTCCGGAGTGCTGTCTAGACGGGTCGGTCGAACTCCGGAGATCCGCAGCTCCGGATAAACCGACGCAAGACCGAGGTTGCTATGACACTGAGACCGAGGCGAACATCGAATCGCAGTCATTTGGGCGGTACAGGACGGTCCGTTTAGCTGTATGCAGGCGCTAAGTCCCCACCCTCAACGAGCGCCGGGCTTCCGACGGGTGTCGGAAGCACAAGCGAGTAGGGTGGGGATACAGCGCCGTCATCGTTTATTTTCGTGTGAATCGGTGTCCTTACTACTCCGGCGGTTGAATGCGGTAGTACGATGCTCGCCACGCCTTCGGCGTTGTTCAACCGCGACAAGAAGCGTGCAACGTCGGTTGTGGTCGAGTGTCCAATCGGTAGGAGTGGGACACTCCGAACCGCCTGTACAGGGGAATCGCCTGCGGAGTCTGGAACCACTGTGCCCACGTCGGGTACAAGCTCCGACGCAGAAACAGGAAGTCCCGACCTCAACAAGCGAGGGCCGAGTAGGCCCGAGCGCGGTCGGTCGGGGTAGTTCACTCCTCGAGGAAGTCGTTCGAGAGACTCATGGTTGGATCATTCGTCAACAGTTCCTTGGTGGACGGCTGTAACATCGACTCATGGAACGCGAAGAGGACGAGGAATTCGAACCATCGGGACCGGAGGAGCGAGAAGTGGCTAGCGAATTGGCCGAAGAGCGGTCGGAGTTCGTCGGACTGATGCAGCATTTCTACCGTGGCGAGTTGGGCCGGGCGACTGCCTGGCGAGCGCGATTGGATCGAACGACGAACTGGGCCGTCGGCGTCGTAGCGACCCTGATCACGTGGGCGTTCTCCGCAGCGGGCAACCCACACTACATCATCCTCGGGAGTTTGGGTATCGTGACGGTGTTTCTCGTCGTCGAGGCGCGTCGGTATCGTATCTACGACATCTGGCGGTCGCGAGTTCGTCTCGTCGAAGAAAACATCTTCGCGAACGCGGCCGATCCGGAAGGCGTCGTTCACGAGCGGTGGCGTGAACTGCTGGCCACCGATCTCAGAAACCCGCGGGTCAAGGTGCCGCTTTTCGAGGCTCTATCGCGTCGATTGAAACGCGTGTATCTCCCCTTGATGACCATCATCATCCTCTCGTGGACAGTGCGTATTACGGTTTTTGCGGCCGATGGAGTCGGCGTCGTGGACGCCGCGTCGATCGACGTCCTCTCGGGCGCGATCGTCATCGGTGTCGTCTGTCTATTCTATATCGTGATGATCGGAATCGCCTTCTGGCCCACCGATCGACGAGCAAAGGGTAAAAAACGGGAGTTTTCGGAGCGAACGGAACGATGGCGAAAGTGAGTCTCGCCGACGATAGATCCCGGTCATCCGACGACTGCCGGGAGAGAAATCGATCGTTCCAGGTTGATTCGACGTTGAACCCGGATTAGACCGTTTGAGACAAGAATGAATACGACATCAACGACGTCATCACCAGCAGTCGATGTGGAAACCCTGACAAAGCACTTCGGCGATCTCACGGCCGTGGACGGTATCTCCTTCCAGGTTGAGGAAGGTGATGTGTTTGGATTTCTCGGCCCGAACGGCGCTGGGAAATCAACCACGATCCGGATGCTGACCGGCGTCCTGCGGCCCGATGCGGGATCCGCCAGAATCGCCGGGTATGACATCCGCACCGATACCGAGGCGGCGAAGTCCGAAATCGGGATCGTTCCCGAGCAATTCAACGCATATCCGGACCTCACGGCCTGGAAGAATCTGATGCTTGCCGGCGAGCTGTACGGCGTTCCTCGGGAGACGCGACAAAACACCGGGACGGAATTACTGCGCTCCTTCGGGTTGTTCGAACGGCGTCACACTCCCACAAGCGAGTACAGCAAAGGAATGAAGCAACGCCTCATGCTGACAATGGCGCTGTTGCATGACCCTGCAGTTCTCTTCTTGGACGAGCCTATCACGGGACTTGATGTCGAGAGTCAGCGTCTCATCCGAGAACGGATAGCGGAGTTGAACCAGGAGGGGCGGACCGTGTTTCTGACGACACACAATATCGGTGAAGCGGATCGATTGTGTGACAACATCGCGATCATTAATCGAGGTGAAATTGCTGCCATCGATTCACCCGAAGCATTGAAACAGGAGATCGAGCGCACCCGTGCCGTCGAGGTGAGTTTCTCCGAAACGATCGAGCGCGAACTGTTGGCTGGGATCACTGCGGTCGAAGGGGCCGAAAAGCGTGGCGACACGTTTCGTCTCATGACCCCTGATCCAGATGCCGTCGTCAAAGCTGTTGTAACCCTCGCAAAAGAGAAGGGGCTAACCGTGCTTTCGTTGCAAACACTCGGTCCAAGTCTCGAAGATGCGTTCACCGACCTCACGGAGGAGGACCCATGAGATTACAGCGAGTGTTAGCCGTGGCAAAAAAGGATATCCGAATTTACTACGCCAAGGGCCCAGTCCTCATCTTCGGTATCCTCATCCCGGCGTTTTTCTTTCTCGCGTTTACGATGGGTCGGGAGATGTCCGGGACGCAACTCGTCGCTGGCCTCGTCGGAATGGCCCTCTGGTTCACGTCCACGTCGATCTCGCCAGTCATCGGGCCATGGGAGACCCGAGACGGCACACTGGAGCGGCTCGCCTCTGCTCCAATCACCGTCACCGAGATACTGCTTGGTGATGTCTTGGCATCCGCCGCCGTCGGCGTCGCGATCACTGGCGTTGCTACCGTTGTACTTTCGGTAGTCATTGGCATCGTGATCCCCCACCCAATTAGTCTCGGTATTGGCTTGGTTCTCGCAGCGTTCGGGTTTTCTGCCCTTGGAGTCTTGATGGCCGCCATCCCGACGGACGCGACATCGGACGTCATGATGCTGGCTACCCTGATCAAGTTCCCGGTGATCTTCGTCAGTGGTATCTTCGTTCCGGTGGAGAACTTGCCCGAGTGGGGACGTCTGGTAGCCTATGCGTCCCCGTTGACCTACCTCGTTGAGACGACGAAATACGGACTGGGATCCGGAGAGCGTGTGGGAATCTGGCTCGTGGGGCTGTTCCTCTTTTTTATCCTGACCTTCGGCTTCGCAGTAGTACTCCATCGGAGAACGCTCCCCCGACGCCTCTAGCACTGTTTCCCATCGTCCGGATCTTTGACATCCTCCCCGCGCTAAAGCGTGAGGATTCCACCGTGGGGGTTCGGCTACGCCGAGTCCCCGGCGGTAATTTGCGGGTGTGTATGCTCCTCGTTGGGACGGTGAGCGCGTGGTGACGCCGACCATCGGTGGTCGTCCCACTTGAGGCATACGGGCCGTGCCATCGGCCGTGGTACGTCGGT
>NZ_JBGUBC010000009.1:0-128618 GCF_041821145.1 Halopenitus sp. H-Gu1
CTTTAATTCAAATCTCGTGCCTCCGCAGTTCGGACACTTGTCTACGTTCCGGCGAGCGGGGCGGCCGCAGTCCATACACGTGTTCGGCATGCGCGAATAACTGCATTCCTGTTATAAAGACGTATTGCACGACCAACACTGTGAATTCTGCCTTTCATTCGATTCTCCGCATTCTTCGCACGTTACGAGCGCGGCGTCCGTCGTGAACAGTTCTTCGCTACCGCAACCCGGGCATTCACCCGATAGTGGGTTTCGTGGACGCCCACACCCGGCACAAACAATACCCAGATCACCACGACTATGCCGGTGGATTATGGTTGTATCGTGATCCCAATATGCATTACTCGATTTTCACCCCATTTCCGCACTAGCACCTTGTTTCCGCACTGTGAACGGCCGATTCAGAGGCTTTATCGATCACTTAGTTAGAATCACTGGTCGAATGCACAGAGTAACCCTGTTTCCGCACTGTGCCGCGGCATTTCGTTGCCTCACACCTCGTTTCCGCACTGGGATGTGGGCCTTCGTAGCAACTACCAGTGCAGTTGAAGTCGTGCAGTTGTCGAAGTCCCTGAGTGTAGCTTCAACTGTAAACTTGGGGGTACAGCATTTTGCGACGAAATGTCGAACTTAACTCACATTTCTAAACCGTGATAGATACATAGCGCTTAGTCAGCATCGGTGAGTTCGAGTAAAATCTCATTGTCACACATAGAAAGAAGCTTAGACGTGGAATTCTCCCCACTCGACGATTATATCCGATTCAAAGTTAAAACTCAAAATGAGTAAAAAGGCATAAATAGTTTAGAAACTATCTAGTGAGTATGGCGCGTGAAATAAGATTCGAACTTGCCGACGAACAGTTCGAAAAAATGAAAGAGGTTAAAGAAGACCAAGGGCGAACCTGGGCTGGCCTGTTCGTAGCAGGCGTGAGAATGTTAGAAGAATCCGATGCTATTTCTAGCGGGGAAAGACTTGATGGGCTGAAACACGAGTGGGTGCACGACCAACGAGTCTTCCCCCGTCCCGGTAACGATCGACTCGGGTCGTTCAAAGGCGGTTGGACGAAAGCAGAAAACGGAGAGGAGTTCGGACCGAGGGCGCTTAACGGCCTGTCATGGCACAATCTCGGCTGGCGATTAGGAATGATTTTCGAAGATACTCCCACTGACTTAAAAAAAGAACTCTATCAGTGGTGTGTCGAACAGCAGAGGGTGACGAAGAACGAGGACTTCGACTCCATCAATCAGAAGATCAACAGGTTAGAGAAGGGAATCGATATTAGAATTATCACTGATTCTGGGGACGAAATAATGAACCAGTTCGGTACGGTGGTCAGCACGAACCCGCCCCAGTTCAAAAGCAAAGGTACTGTTTACACTATTCAAATGAATGAGGAAGAGCAGGAAGCTACCATTGATTCTGAGGCGGTTGACCGCCCCATCCTTATGGTACATCTTCCGAGCCACAAAGCAGAGTGAGAATTATCAGCGGTATCCCTACCGCAAGGAGTTTGCTGAATATACGCTCTCCATCTTGCACACATCTTCTGACAGCGGTTGAATAGACCGAAGCGGATCGTACAAGATGGAACGCGCGAATCGGTCAGAGGTAGTCTGCTGAAAACAGGAGTCTGAAATGAGTAAGCACATTCAACAGACGTAGCTCAGCAACTGATATCCAAAACCGGACATAAAAATAAAGAATCCTGGTGCTCGTACATTATCTCTGAGGTCTTCAATCCACATCTGCATTGTAACCCAACTAGCCACAGTATGTCGTGGAGGTTTGTTGCTGTCCTCCTCAAACCCTGCAGAAATGTTGGGGTTCCCAAATACCTTGTAATCGACATTAAGAAAATTACAGGTGCGGTCGTAATCCAGTCTGCCATTTTGTCGGTTTATTAATTCTACAACAGATGCAAAACCCGCATCTGTTGGAGTCAATTGTCGCTTGTCCTGCAAGGTTTTCCAAGCGTGCCGGAAATCTTTGGAAAGTGCGTATTGGTTGAGCCTCGGCACGTCGGGGAGGGCAATTATTGCAGCACCGATGACGTTCAGAACAAGTCCTGAGAGCGCTAAAGTGGAGCCGATATCGGATGCAGATGGATGGAATAGAGCGAGCCAAATAATGGGAACTGGAGTGAGTGCTACCGTCATCCATTTTGACCATCGGGGGATCTCTCGCATATCATCTGATTTCGGGGAATGTAGTTTAATCGTGGTGACTGACCATCTGGTTCACTTCTTTCAGTGTGAAGAAAATGAAGTTGCTATTGCTGAACTCATCCTCTGTATCTCGCACACCGTTTCTATCAGATGATGGTACTATTCGCCTGTTGATGAAGTAATGAACTCACAAAACAAGGGTTGGAGAACCACTGAACTGTTGTGTCGGAGAACAAGTCGAGTTCAGATGCACAGGTTGAACACGGGGTATGATCCTTAACGCCGTCGAGTTCGTTCTCTATCTCATCCATATAGTGCTCCCAGTCGGACGGGATCTCGAATTCACTGCTTGGGAGTGTCCTGTTATCGAAGAGGGTCTGTGCAGAATGATATGTAGAGCGTGAGTGTTCCCGTGTCGATCGGGGTGGCTTCCAAGACGAGGTAGTCGTGTTTGATTGAGAGGGTTGCTGGTTTCTCAGGTGGAAGATACGGGTGGAGATGTTTGAGCCGAGGGATTTGCATCGTGAACGTCGCTTCACGTCCGGAAGTGGTGTGTATACGAGAATCGGGGAGTTCGTACCGGACTTCGTCGTCGCTGCCTTTGCCTGCGGCACTAAACACTACGTAGTTCCTTGGTGGATCGACGTTGAGTTGGATTTCGTCGCCGACGAAGTCCGCGGCTGTGATGCTGCGGGTGAGAGCGCGCTGAGGGACGGTCGTCGTCGCGCGGGATTCAGATTCAGGTGAAGAGTCGTCAGTGAAGAGGAGTGGGTGGGCGGCGGTGAACGGTAGGAATCTGACCGTGAGGTTGCCAGCTCGCACGACGACCGTAGAGTCGGGGGTTTCGCTCGGCAATTCGATGGTTACGTGCGTAGTTTCGCACACTCGTAGGACCGCGCTGAGCGTGTCGGTGTTCACCCATAGGCTGGCAGTACTCGAACTATCGGACGTGGATTGGTGTGATCGCGGTAGTTCGTAGTCGATGTACACGCTTCGGTCGTTCGCTAGCGCTCTGATCCGGAGAGTATCGCGCGTGACCTCAAGGTGAGCGTCTCCTTCGTCTCGGATGTGACGGGCCGTCTGAACGAGTCGATTGAGATTCTCCGTGGCTATCGTGACTGCCATTGATCTTGGAGATATGTTAACGCGGGCGGTTGTGTGGGACCGCTGAACGCGAGGTTTCGAACGACGGTCAACAACTCCAGCTGGCTCACGTCGAGTTCAATGCCTGTCGGTGGAGCCGGAACCGTGTTCACAATCTTGTAGAGGTTGTAGAAGAGCACGGAGAGATTGTAGTAGAAGAGAGTCCGCCGTTCGTCGTCAGATTGGCTTCCGACCGCGAACGCGTTCTTAGTTAGTCGGAACATCGTTTCGATTTTCCCACGGTGATTGTAGACGAAATTCAGGTACGTGATCAACTTGTCTCGATCTTCCTTATCGGTTGGGAGTTTCATATCGCTGTAGAATGCCCGGATCGGGTCGAGCGTCTCGCCGTCCGTACTCCCGGAGTACCCGAAGAGTTGCGTTGGCGGGTTAAGATCTTCGTATCCGGCTGATCGTAATACGGCTGTTCCGCCCGGCTCAAGTTCTTCCCGGAGGCGTGAGAACTCTGCTTGATTGTCGGACTTCCACTCGTCGTTCTGCGCACAGATTAGCCAGTTCCCCTCTTCGAGGATCGCCCGGCAGGCCCCCATGTCAGCGACGCCATCGAACCCCCGATCCAGCATAACGAGTTGCGGATCAATTTTGTCGGTGAGTTTCCGTAGGAGGTTCTTCAGGACGCTCGCGCGCTGGGATTCCGATTTGAGTAGTCGGAGTCCGAGGGAGAACTCTAGTTCGGTGTCGGTACAGGCGAGGGAGGCAAACCGCCAGCGCCCGTCTGCCGTGCGGAATCGCTTCCCGAATGAGCTCGTGTCAAGCCCTTGCAGATCGGTGAGATCGTAGGAGATGACCGGATCATCCGGGATGCAGCCTGCGTCGCTCACGTATTTAAGCAGCGCGTACGTGATGTCATCGAATATTTCGTTGATCTCCCACCGGGGCAGTGAGCCTGTGAGATCATATACGCGGGAGCCGCTCAGCGCTGATTCGACATCGTAGAGGTGCTGAGCGCTCTTTTCGTACGATCCGATCCCACCGTCTGTGAGCGCCGAGTGCGCGACTACGCCGAGCAGAGTCTTTCGGGCCCGTGACTTGTTCGCCTCACGACCCAACTCCATATTATTTACAATGATCTCTAAGAGATCGTTCACGAGCGCGCAGAGTGCGAACTGGCGTGTATCGAACGAGTAGTCGTCTGCACTGGACCCCAGTTCGAATTCGAGTTCGTAGCGTGATTGAACCGAGTCTGGGGGTGAAATGCCCCATCCGAACACGACGTGCACAGCAATGTCGGCCGCGTGGACGATTGCATCGTACTCTCCGGCGTCTTTCAATGCGCGTTTCGTTTTCTGGTACGTTGATCGCCCGCAGGCATCGCCGAGCCCAAGGCCCGCTCGCTCTCGACGAGAATAGGCAGTTACGTACTCGTGAACTGCCTGGTTAGTCGGCAAACCGTGGATCACTTGGAGCAACAGCGCACGGTATTTCTCCAGTTCCTGCTCCGTCGGATTGAGCCCGGCGAGTGTGACTGCATTCTCCGCGACGTCGCACACCACGGCATCGAAAAAGTAGTCCGGATCGACACCGTCCAGCGCATTAGATTCGGTGATTCGGTCGCGGTTCGCTTTTGCGAGAGCGATGAGTAGTGGCTTCTTCAGTTCGGTGGCGATACTGTCTTCCGGAGGCCGACTCAGAACACTGTCCTCTGTGACCTTGTCGTTGAACCCCTCGAACGTCTGCTCGCTATCGTGCGGGACTCTCTCAGTCTCTCGAACGAACGCATCTTGATGTCTTGCCATTCTGTACAATTATTAATAGATGCCCCCGCTACGGATAAAACCTCACCAGCAAGTCTTTGACCTTCTCGCGTAATATAAAATATTTTATATTTTGAATCGTTTCCTGACAGAGATGCAGCTATTCAGAATTACGGTTGAAAGCGCTCAATGGGGCTGATTTGAGTGTTTTGACAGACGGCCAAATAAGCAGGTTTTGTAGAGCCCATGAGAACGGTATTAACGCGTCCCTCAATCCACTGTGTAGTAGAAATACGGATAATCAGAATTCACAGTCGTGTTGTCTCGATTGCTCCAGTCGCCGCTTATCCACGGTTGTCCGTACTCGACCGCGCGCTCGACAAAACGTGACAACGGCTCGACCCCGTTTCGCACCTATCGCAGTGGATTGTTCAGCGAATGAACAGCTCCGCCCAACACGTACACGTCGACGAGTTCCGAGAACTGTCCGTCGAACGCTGACAAGAGCTCCTCGATGGAGGCGCTGAGGGCTGCCGTTCAGGTGACCTCGTACTGGGCTTTGAGTTTCGCGTACTCTCGTGCGTTCGGTACGCGGATTCTTCCGTTATCGGCGTCGTCAACGTCCCCGTTGAGGAACGCGTACATCCGCGAAACCGTCCGCTCGATCCCGTACCACGTCGCGGTCTCGGTGAGGTTGTCTCGATCGATTTCCTCCTGTTCGATGAGCAGTAACGCGTAACTTACTCGCCGTGAATCTGCTTCGAGAACGAGCGTGTGGCAGACGATGTCCGCGGGGGTGAGCGGATCGTCCGGCGCGTACCAGAATGCCGGCTCGCCCGCGAGGAAAAACAGTAGGTCGTACTCCAGAAATCTCGCCAGCCCCGTCAGTTCCCAGTCTTCCGCGCTCTGGAGCGCGTCCGTATCCTTGGGGTCGTGGACTCTGACGAGGGCGCGCTTCGGGTCACACCACCCCACGGTCGCACTCGGCGCGAGAGCGCGAACTCGGATCCGGTGTTCGTGTACGATGATCGCGCGAGCGAATTCGAGTAGCGGGCGTAAGTCGTCACTGAGCGCGTATTCCGTCTTCGACCGGATTAACATCGCTCGGTTCTTCAGCGGGGAGAGGGCTTTGTGAACGGCCTGCCGCGTGATCCCGAGCCGGTCGGCGATCGTCGTGACGCGACGCGGGTCGTCGAGGAACCAACAGACGCGTATCGTTGCAGGCGAAAGGAGTTCCGGCCATTCGACGTGCCCGAGGTTCGAGTTGAGGTGGCGATACGCTTCGACGACCGGATCGCCCGTGGCGCGCACGACGCGCAGGTTGTGATGGCCGCGGGTCTCGTCGACCAGACCGGCTCCAATCATGTCGTCGACGACGCGGTAGACCTGCTTCCTGCTGGCCCCCGTTTCCGCCGCGAGGTCCCGCACGGTCGCTTCCCGACCGGTGGAGAGCGCGTCGAGGACGGCGAGACCAGTCTTCGAGAGCATCTTTGTAAACAAAATTGTTCAAACATATAAATAGGCTACTATGGTTCAGTTTACAAAATGACATAGCAGTTCGATCGTTCTCTCAACAGTTGCGTGAACCGATCCGTCACGTGTTCGCTCAGTCCAGGTACTCGGAGCTCCGGCAGTGTTCCTTGAGTCGGCACGCCCCGCACTGTGGAGCGCGGACGGTACAGACGTCGGCCGCGAAGTCGAGCATCGCGTGCTGAAAATCGGTCCAGTGTTGAGAGGGGACGAGCGCGTCGGCGAGATGCCTGATCGTTCCGATTTCGTATTTATGAGTCGCTATCGAGAGTGATCAGATCGGACAGTTCGAAGAGCCGGACGTCATCGCGCGTGTCAGCGGTCCGTTCCAGATCCTCGGTGTACCCGGAGCGGCTGAACAAGACGTACAGCGTCTCCCCGTCTGCGGGTTCTTCTGACCACCGTACTTCCGTTGTCGTTCGTTCGAGGTCAGCGAGGACACCTTCGCTCACGGGTTGGGAGGTGAACTTGCACTCGCCGGCGACGAGTCCGTCGTCAGTGAGGCCGAGGACATCCACTTCGTGTTCCTTGAACCACCACTGCCCGACGTCGCGGAACTGGCGGTCTACAAGGTCCCAGAGGGCTCGCTGGCAGAGGCGTTCGAACAACGGACTCACGTAATCCGCCAGCTCGGGTACGACGAGTTCGTCGTACGCGTCGTCGTCGAGCATCCGAAGTTGGTCCTGGTTCCCGTACACGAACCGGAACCAGAATCGGAAGAGCGGGGCCGAGATACGATACCGGCCGCGTTTTGAGGCTGTCCGCGATTCAGTCACGGGGATGTGGCGTTCGACGAGACGGAGCCGACGGAGCTTTTGTAGATAGGTGCTGAGCGATCCGGACTCCACGCCAGCCATGCCCGCGATCTCGTTCGGGGTGCGACGCCCGTGAGCGAGCGTGCGAAGGATACTGAAATACGTGTTCGGCTGTCGGAGTTCGGTTCGGAGTAGGAACTCGGGTTCGGAGTACAGGAGCCCGCGCTCCGACAGGATCGCCTGCTGGACGTTCACTCCTAACGGCTGGTCGGGATCAATGGTCTGGAGGTAGTACGGTGTACCGCCGTAGATCGACCACGCAGTGATGGCGTTCTCAGGGTCGTACTCCGGGAAGAACTGACGCGCGTCGGCCACTTCGAGGGGTTTGAGATCGATCGTTGCCGTTCGCCGACCGTACAGCGGTGCGCTTCCGGAGAGGACCTTGTCCTCCATCACGCTGATCGAGGAGCCGACGAGCACGAGCGTCATCCCTGTCTCCTGTAGTTCTATGTCCCAGACGCGTTGTATCCGGGACGGTAGCGACTCGTCCTCCTCGATGAGAAACGGGAACTCATCGATGACAACGATGGCATCTTCCTCACCAAGTGCTTCGAGTAGAGCCTCCCAGTCACGGCGAACGTTTCGAAGCGACGGGAATTGTGCGGTGGCGGTATCGACGAACTGTTCGAGCTGATTCGGTGCGGTCGATTCGACTGCTTGGTAGTAGATGGCGTCGTCCCGGTCATTGATGGACTGCCGGACGAGTTCGCTTTTCCCGAGACGACGGCGTCCGTAGATTACGATAAAATCCGCCGTCTCGGACTCGTAGCAGTCCGTGAGTTGATCGAGTTCGACATCTCGATCGACGAAGCGCTCCATACGGCCGGTAGTATCCCCGAGCAAATAGAAATTACGATTTCGGAAATCAGGATTTCCGAATATATGATTTCGTCTATTAGGATCTCACCATTCGCTTAGAAGATAATACCCAACTGCTGGTGCGCCGATCACAATAGCAGGAATCACGAAATCGCTAATTCCCTCTATTGCTCCGATGACCTGGGAGAATGGGCCTGAGGAGGGGAGAAACGGCCACAAGACTGCGAGAATCAGAACCACAGTAAGTGCGTAGAGAACAGACATCCCGATAGTTTCAGGATTCACCGTTCAGTCCCCCAAAGAATCAGGAGCGCAGTGACAGCGATACCGGTTCCACCAACCGCTAATACGAGCGCGTCGGCTGCATCAATCATCAGGTCTTCCTCGATACCGGCTAGTGAACCAGTTATCGTGACAGTTTGATTGAACTCTGAGAACAGGTAAATGCCGAGCATAGCGATTAGCGCCACTATGACGGAAGCAATGACCGCATCCACCGGGCCTCCCTGCCCACGGTCCGCCCACATTTCATCAAGACGTAGGATACAGAGTCTTTTGGCTCTATTGAAATATAATCATTCAGATATATTCTCACAGTTGGTCGCTGAAGACTGCATATTGTCCACTGAGAGTCATACCATCTCAAAGGAGTGTTCCGATTACCGTGCGAGATACAACGCGCGTATCTCGCACTTATATTTTGATGTCCGGAGAACCTATTGCTGAGTAGCGCCGATTTTGAATAACTCATTCATGGGAAGAAATCCACTGTTTCGTGAAGTACAGCGATTTCGCCAGCCGTGGATTTGGGTACTTCTCGGGGGTCTCAGCCTTCTCATGATCGTGTTAGGGCCCATTTCGTGGGGAGGACTCGTCGTTGTTGGCGCTGTCGCTACACTCCTCTACAGTCTTCGTCTCCAGACCGAAGTGAGAGACGACGGCATCTATCTCAAAATGTGGCCGCTTCACCGATCGTTCCGTCGAATCTCGTGGTCAGAGATCGAACGATACGAATCCAAAGAGTATAGCCCCCTTCGTCAATTCGGTGGCTGGGGAATTCGCTGGACTCCAGGGAAGATTGCATACAACGTTAGTGGCGACCAAGGGATTTGGATCGAACGGACAAATGGGCGTACAGTGCTCGTTGGATCACAACACCCCGAAGAGTTCGCCAGAGCCATTGACGAGTCAGTACAGTAGCTTCCTCGCGGGTTTCGCCTTGACCACCTACAAGGATGAGGTGGTTAAACTTCGTTCATAACGAGGACAGCTTCCGTATTGACCACAACCGGGTCAGAACGCCTCACCTATTGAGGATTTCAACAGAGCCAGTCTTTTGAGTTTTCCTGCGTCGCGTGCTTGATGTCGGCATTATGTAGGAGTCGCGCTTCAGCAGGCACGTACCGGGAATCCTATCCAATATGAGATAAGTGAGTTTGTTTGACCCATAGAACGAGAGCCGACAACTCCACACTTGGCGAATCACTCAGGAGGCTCGTACTAGGAGATCCGAGTCACGGTGGTAGTAGTTGCCGATGACGACCTCGACCGCGGGGACCAGTGCACCCATCACCGAATGGGGACACGATCCCGCGCCGGCGGCAAGCTGGACCAGTTCCTCGGCGTCGATGTGACCCCGATCGGCCGGATCAAAGGGAACCGCCTCCACGGGGTCGCCGTCCTCCGGGAGATCGTCGAGAAACCCCGCGTAGAACGGACAGAATTCGGTGCCATCGTACTCCTCGGTATCCGGACGATACGGCGTCGGCTCGCCGTCGACTTCGAGGAAGTCCGCTCCCGGGGCGTCGGTGGTCGCCCCCGAATCAGCCAGTCCGACCTGTTGGCTACGGGCGTTGGAGGCCAACGCGCTGGCCGTCGTCGCTCCGCCGTCACCGACGAGGTTTCGAGTTCGTTCTCGCAGCCCCTCACAGCGGTCGTAGACGTTCTCGCGGTCGATCCCGGCACGGTTCTCGCGGGCGTACGGACAGACGTCCGCTTTGCCCACGAGCGTCAGCCCCGAGACGCGACGATGGTCGTCGGGGAGATTCTCGTTTATCGTCTCCAGATCGTCCTCGAACTGCCGGAGTTGCTGTTTGACGCTCGTAAGAACGAATACGCGCTCGAATGGGGAGTCCGGATCGCGGACACGGTCGATCCCGGCAGTCAACGCGAGCATGGTCTTTCCCGTCCCGCAGGCGCCCTCCAGAGCGAGAAATCCCCCGTCCCGTGCCGCGTCGATCGCGGCATCGATCCCCTCCGCTTGTTCGGGATAGGGAGTCTCGTGGCCGAAGAGATCCGACCAGGATGCGTGGGTGCTCACTGAGAGGGGCTTGTTCGGTTCGCCGTTTAAACGTTCGCCGACGACCTCGTCTTCACACGATCTGCCTCAACGTGGATCGATCGCGCCGACGTCCATCATCAAAGTAGACTTCGTCCGTGTACGATCACGGCGAGGTTGTTCGCAAACACGAACAGGCCGGCCGCAAGGAGGAGTCCGAGAAAGACCTCGATCGCTCGCTTGAACCCCCCTCGATACGTCTCCGGCGTCTCACGCACCAGTTCCGCGAGCCCATAAAAGAAAATGACGACCAATCCGGTCGCAAGCAGGTGTATCGCGACGATAACGACGATCGATCGCGACAGCAACCACGCCATCATCGGGTTCGACTCGTGTTCGATCCCGACGACGGCGACGGCATACATCGAAGTGAGCAAGTCGACCGTGATCAACAAAAAAAGCGCCGCGCTCGTCCACTCCCAGTACTCCCGTAGCCATGGCGTGGTCTGACGCGGTCGCTCCATAGTCACCTTCGAGAGGCAACCAACGAAAGGGTTGTGTGCATCCGGGGAAGGATCGATGCCGATCGATCCGGACTCCGGACCGTAGTGTCAGTCACTCTCCCCGAACACGAGACGGTCGTGTGCGATCACTGCATATCCAACGAACGGCTTACTACCCTCCAAAACGTACGGCAGGTATGAGCGATTCATCAGTTGACGGTTCGAACGCGGAGGACGATCTCGAGGCGATCCGCCAGCGGAAACTCGAGGAGCTACGCCGAAAGGCCGAATCGGGCGATATCGGAGCTGATTCCGGGAGTGCGGAAGGCGAATCGACGACCCCCGACGAACCGATCCACTTCGAGGGTGGATCGATCTCGGAGGTCGTCGAGTCCCACGAGACCGTACTCGTCGATTTCTATGCGGACTGGTGTGGTCCCTGCAAGATGCTTGAGCCGACGCTCGAGACGATCGCGGCGACGACCGACGTGGCGGTACTCAAGGTGGATGCGGACGTGTATGGCGGCCTCGCCGGACAGTATGGAGTCCAGGGGCTTCCGACGCTGCTCCTGTTCCGCGATGGCGAAGCGGTCGAACGGCTCGTCGGCGCACAGACCGAACATCAACTCCGGTCCGTGATCGAGCGCCATCAGGAATAACGCGACGTCGACATGGATCGACACCGCACGTTTAATTCGGATGCCGCCAAATCGAATGGTGGATGATCACCGCACAGCGAATGATGGCGGTCGACGCCAACGCCGCAGCGCTCGGAGTCCCACGCAAGCAGTTGATGGAGTCCGCGGGCAACGCGATCGCCCGCGAGATCCGATCGATCGCCGATCCCGGAACGAGCGTGACGCTCGTGTGTGGCCGCGGGAACAACGGCGGTGACGCCTTCGCTGCCGCCCGTTTTCTATCCGACTACGACGTTCGCGTGCGGTTGCTTGGACGCCCCGAGACGATATCGACCGGGATCGCCCGTGCGAACTGGGAGGCGCTTTCGGCCGCCGAGATCGACGCGGAACCGGTTACGGACCCGACTGCCGACCCCGACAGCCTCGAACTCGAAGACGCGGACGTGATCGTGGACGCACTGCTGGGAACCGGCGTCACCGGTCCTCTCCGAGAGCCCGAACGCACCGTCACGCGCCGGATCAACGAGGCGGGGGCAAACGGGTCCGGGACGGACACGCGACCCACGACGATCATCGCCGTCGACGTGCCCTCCGGCGTCGATGCTGACACCGGCGAGGTTGCCGCCGGTCCGAACGGCGATCGGGTCGCCGTCGAGGCCGATCGCGTCGTCACGTTCCACGACGCCAAACCGGGACTGATGAGTCTGGGAGTGCCCGTGACGGTCGCGGACATCGGGATCCCCGAGGCGGCAGCGCTATTCACGGGGCCCGGTGATCTGCTCGTGCTTGGACGTGACCCCACGAGTCACAAGGGCGATCACGGCGAGGTGCTGGTGATCGGCGGTGGTCCCTATACGGGTGCACCGACGCTTGCAGCACGGGCTGCGCTGCGGGCCGGCGCCGACCTCGTCCGTGTCGCCTGTCCCGAATCGGTCGCCCGCGAGGTACAGGGGTTCTCCGAGAACCTGATCGTTCACGGGTTCGCAGGGGAGACGCTTTCGCCCTCCCACCTCGATCCGATCTCGGAACTTGCCGAACAACAGGACGTGGTCGTCTTCGGCCCGGGGCTCGGCGACGAGGACGCGACCCTCGAGTTCGTCGAGCGTTTTCTCGGGACCTACGCCGGCCGCGCCGTCGTCGACGCGGACGCGCTACAGGTCGTTCCCGAGATCGAGACGGATGCGACGCTCGTATGTACTCCACATCAGGGAGAACTTCGAGCGATGGGCGGCCCGAGCGCCGACGACTGGCGCGAGCGTAGCGATCTCGCCAAATCGTTCGCCGCCGATATCGGGCACACTGTCCTCGTGAAAGGCGCCTACGACGTGATCACCGACGGCGAGGAACTGCGAGTCAATCGAACCGGAAATCCCGGAATGACCGTCGGCGGAACCGGCGACGTTCTCGCGGGCGTGGTCGGGGCGCTCGCATGTACCCAGCCCCCGACTCAGGCCGCGGCGATCGCCGCCTATGCGAACGGACGAGCCGGCGATCTGGTCGTCGACGAGCGTGGCTACGGGCTGGTGGCGACGGACTTAATCGATCGGCTCCCGCAGGCTCTTCGTACCGATGAATGAGGAGACGCCCAACTCCGAGGGAACCGATCCGGTCGAATCGACCGCGGCGGACGCCGCCGACGAGTTGACCCACACGACGGACGACGGTGACGTCCAGATGGTCGACGTCGGCGAGAAACCCGATAGTTCACGTCGCGCGGTCGCTCGCGGGGCGATCCATCTGACATCGTCGACTATCGAGGCGATCGAGGCGGACACGATCGGGAAAGGCGACGTGCTCGCGACCGCCCGGATCGGCGCGGTCCAGGCAGTCAAACACACCTGGGAGACGATCCCGATGTGCCATCAGATCCCGATCACGAACGTCGAAACGGACTTCGAGGTGGCGGCGGATCGGGTCGTTCTCACCGTCGCCGTCGAGACGACCGGCAAGACCGGCTGCGAGATGGAGGCGCTTGAGGGCGTGACGACCGGACTCAACGTCGTCTGGGACATGGTGAAGGCGGCCGAAAAGGACGAGAATGGCCAGTATCCCGCGACGCGGATCACCGACGTCGAGGTCCTCGAAAAGGAAAAACGGACGATCGAGTGAGGAAGCGGTCCCGGATCCGGATCGCGATCAGTCGTCGGCTGGCTCGGCGTCGGTCGTGTCGTCTTCGTCCCCCGAACCGGATCCGACGGAGACTTCGATCTCCGCGGCGGCCGCTTTGTACTCGGGGATCTTCGCGCGCTCGTCGAGTACGTCGTTCGTGAGGACGTTCCCGGAGGCTGCCGCGAAGTGCGGCGTCGTCCAGATGACGCCCTCCTTTATGTCCTCGGTCACCTGCGCTTTCACCTCGATCTCGCCGCGCCGGGAGGTGATCGTCACGTAATCTCCGTCCTCGATACCGTATCGCTCGGCGTCGTTCGGGTGAACGTCGACGAAGTTCTCGGGACGTTGGTCGTTGAGCCGTGGCGAGCGTCTACTCATCGTGCCCGTGTTGTAATGTTCCTCCAGCCGCGCGGTGGTGAGAACGAGCGGGTATTCCTCGTCGGGCGTCTCCTTGGGTGGCTGATGGCGCACGCCTTCGATCCGTCCGAGACCGCTCTCGGTGTCGAAGGAGTCCGCATAGAGGTACGGATCGCCCTCATCACCCTCCTCGTAACAGGGCCAATGGAGTCCCTCCTCGCCGAGGGCGTCGTAGGTCATCCCGTGGTAGATCGGACAGACCTGGCGAAGTTCCTCGAAGACCTCCTCAGGGCCGTCGAACGCGAAGTCCCCGTCCTCACCGAAGAGACGAGTACCGACCTCCGAGACGATCTCAAGGTCGTGTTTCGTGTCCTCGTGGATCGTTCCGACCCCGCGCATTCGCTGGACGCGCCGATCGGTGTTGGTGACGGTTCCGCCGCGTTCGGCCCACGTCGTTGCCGGCAGGATCACGTCAGCGTACTCCGCGGTCTCGGTCATGAAGATGTCCTGTACCACCATGAACTCGAGTTTCTGGAGACGCTCGGCGACGCGGTTTGCGTCGGGTTCGGACATCACGGGATTTTCGCCCATGACGTATAGCCCTGCGATCGACGTGCCCGCCTCGTGGGAGATCTCGACGTTGGTGAGTCCCGGTTCGGCGGGGACCTCGAAGCCCCAGACGTCCTCGACTTGCTCTCGAGCCTCGTCGTCGTCGACGAGCTGGTAGCCGGGCAGGACGTTCGGCATCGCGCCGACGTCGGAGGTCCCCTGAACGTTGTTCTGCCCGCGAAGCGGGTTGACTCCCGTTCCGGGACGGCCGAGGTTACCGGTGATGAGCGCGAGGTTGATCTCGTTTTGGACGTTGTCGACGCCGCAGGTGTGCTGGCTCATCCCCATCCCGGTGAAGATGGCGGCGTTGTCCGCCGTCGCGTACTTCTTTGCGGCCAGTTCGATGTCCTCGATCGGGACACCACACTCCGCTGCTGCCGCCTCCGCATCGAAATCCGCGAGCGTCTCCTGCAGCTGATCGAACCCCTCGGTGCGCTCCTCGATGAACTGCTCGTCGATCCAGCCGTTGTCGAGGATCGTCTTGATCACGACGTTGAGCAGGGGAATGTCGGTCCCGGGCTCCAGCTGGAGGTGCATATGGCGATCGGTCTCGTCGATCTCGAACGAACGTGTCGTCTTGTTGGCGTGGGGATCCACCTGGATGACGGTCGCACCCTCCAGGACTGCCTGCCGGAAGTATTGGCTGTTGGCAATCGGATGCTGTTCGCCGGGGTTTGCTCCTTGGATCCAGAAGACATCGGCGGCCGCCTCGAGGTCGGCCATGCTGTTCGTCATCGCGCCGGCGCCCAGACTCGTCCGCAGCGCGTAGACCGTCGAAGCGTGACACATCCGCGTACAGTTGTCGACGTTGTTGGTGCCGTACCGGCGCGCGAGCTTCTGGAGGAGGTAGTTTTCCTCGTTCATCGTCTTCGAGGAGCCGTAAAATCCCATCGCGTCGGGACCGTGCTCCTCGCGGATCCGGGAGAGTTCTCCGACCACGCGATCGAATGCCTCCTCCCAACTCGCCTCGCGGAACTCGCCGTCCTCCTTGAGAAGCGGTTTCGTCAACCGATCCTCGTGGTTTACCACCTGAGTCGCCGCGCCACCCTTAATGCAGATCCGTCCCTCGTTAACCGGGGCGTCCCCCCACGGACGAAACTGCACGTCGTCGCCCCCCTCCTCGCGATCGATCGCGATCCCGCATCCGACGCCGCAGTACGGACAGATGGTCTTGGTCGGCTCCGAGTCCTCACTGGACATCCGAGAATCCCTCCGGGAACGAGTGCATATGGCTGAGTCATATCGCTCTCGGTGTATGAGTGTGTTGGTGGTACACACCCACGAGTCGTCCCCGCTCCAAAACGTTCCGCCGGCGGTTCCTCGACCCGACGGATCCGCCGCCTCGATCCGCGGTGGTGCATCGCGTCCGCCCGACACGAAATCCGGTGTCCGTCCGGATGGAATCGATCGGAACCGTTCTGGATCGAGAGGATAAACGCCCGATTGGGATGGACCTCACGGCAGAAACGATCGACGCCCTCGCCAGCACGTACCGCGATCGAGAGCCGTTTTACCCCGTCGAACGCGAACAGCAGGAGACGCTTCCGGACGTTCTCCGATCCGGCGAGTTCGGGAGACGGGACGTCGAGTGGGTCGTCCGGTGGTACTTCCGACGACACCTCGGCGACCAGTCGCACGCCGAGCGGCGAGCGATCGAGGAGCGGTTCGCGAACAACCCCTTTGGGGACGTCCTCGATGCGATCACGGCCGCCGCCGCGGACGCACACGACGACGATCCGGAGACGGCACTCCGACGGCTCACCAGTCTCGACGGCGTGGACGTGCCGATCGCCTCCGCGTTCCTCGCGTTCATCGATCCCGACGCGTACGTCGTCTGCGGCGAACGCGAGTGGGAAGCTCTCCACGAGATCGATCGCCTCGAACGTCGATATCCCGATCCGCCGACGATCGACGAGTACGGAGACTATCTATCCGCGTGTCTGTCGATCGTCGAGGAAACCGGCCACGAACCGTGGACGGTCCATCGCGCACTCTGGCGGCTCTCGGCGGACGATCGCGGTGGGCAGTAGTATGTCGGTAGACGGGGAGACGCCGGATGAAGTGCCGTGACCCGAACGGTCCACATGTATTATACCGCCTCCAGTGATACGTGAACGCATGACAACGGACGCGACGGTGGTAGTCGATCGACGCTTCGAGACTGGGGAAGGACCGCTCTGGCACGAGGAGGACCAACGACTCTACTGGACGGACATCCCCGCCGGGAACCTTCATCGGTACGACCCCACCACCGGTGACGTCGAGCAGTTCTACGAGGGAGAATCGGTCGGCGGGTTCACGATCCAGTCGGACGGCGACCTGGCGCTCTTCATGACCGAGGGTCACGTAGCCCTCCATCGCGATGGGGAGTTGGAGACCGTCATCGACGGCATCGCCGGCGAGGATGGAATGCGGTTCAACGACGTCATCGCCGACCCGCACGGACGCGTCTTCGCGGGGACGATGGACGTCGACGATTTCTCCGTTGGCCGGCTCTACCGGCTCGACACCGACGGAACGATAACCGAGATACTCGAGTCCATCGAACTCCCGAACGGAATGGGGTTCACGCCGGATCAAAGCGAGCTATACGTGACGGAGTCGAACGCGAACACCATTCACCTGTACGACTACGACGAGGCCACGGGAGAGATCTCCGACCCCCGAACCTTTGCCGAGTTGCCCGACGAGAAGGGGATGTACGACGGCCTCACGGTCGACGCCGAGGGACGAGTCTGGTCGGCGCTTTGGGGTGGCAACGCGATCGTTCGCCACGATGCCGACGGAGAGATCGCGGAACGGTTCGAGATCCCGGCCGAGTATGTAACGTGTCCGACCTTCGGGGGGGAGTCGCTCACCGATCTCTACGTCACGAGTGCGGCCTCCGATGCCGATCCGGACGAGCCACACGCCGGCGCGGTGTTCCACCTCGAACCGGGCGTCGAAGGAACTCCGGAATTCACCTCGAATATCTCGCCGTGAGTCGCCATCGCGAGCCACGTGCGCGGACCGAACGGATCAACCGCGCTCAGATCGATCGTGCCCGGATCGACCGCTCCTGGATCGACCGCTCCTGGATCGACCGCTCCTGGATCGACTGCGCCTCCCGGGTCCCGAGGCGCGACGGTTCAAGCACCATGCCGCGGAACGGCCCCGCATACACGAGCGGCCGGATCGCGGTCGGGACCGCTCAACGGAGGTGATGTGCCCATCCCCGAGATCATCGGCGTCGACATCAGCGGCCGTCACGAGGAGGATGGCGAGTACCTGATGGTCGCGGCGGCAGTCCACGCTCGGGTCGGTGCGACCCGGATCGCCTCGATCGAAGGGATGGGGCTCTCGAGCGTCCGGGAGGGACCCACCCTCGAGGCGACTCTTGATCTCGTCGCGCAAGCGATCGGCACGCTGCCCGATCCCCCGACCGGGACGATCGTCTCCGAGCGTGGGGAGTTCTACGAGGAGCCCGAACGGATCGTGGCGTTGCACTTCCAGCAGGAGTTTAAATACGTTGAGACCATAGGTGAACGTGAAACAGTGCAGGCAGCACACCACGCCGCATACGCGGCTCGGAAACTACTTCGACGATGAGCGGCCAGCGCGCAAGCGGAGCGGACGGCACCACGACGAACGCCGATCGACGCGCGGTCATCGCTAAGCGCGTCGACGCTGGAACCGCCGACCTCACGGAGATCGAACAGCTCTCTTCAGCCGCCGGCTACGCGATCGTCGGCCAACTCACGCAGACGCGAAAGGAGGACGCCGCCTACCTCTTCGGTGAAGGGAAGATCGATGAGTTGGCTGATCTCGTCGCGCGGACGGACGCGACCCACGTCGTCGTCGACAACGACATGGGACCGTATCAGACGTTCAACGTCGGACAGAAACTCCCGGAAGGCGTCGAGATCGTTGACCGATTCACGCTGATCTTGGAGATCTTCGCCGAGCGAGCACAAACCCGAAAGGCACAACTGCAGGTCGAGTTGGCGGAGCTTCGCTATGAACTTCCGAGGGCCGAGACCAAAGCGAGCCTCGCGAAACGCGACGAGCGTCCCGGATTCATGGGCCTCGGCGAGTACGACGAGAGCGTCGAGCGAGACATCAAACGGCGGATCTCCGATATTCGAGACGAGCTGTCGTCGATCGCAAAAAAGGAACGGGCCCGCCGCGAGGAACGTCGCGCCTCCGGGTTCGATCTCCTCGCGCTGGCCGGCTACACGAACGCCGGCAAATCGACCCTAATGCGCCGGCTTGCCACCGAACTCGACGTCGACGAGAACGCCGACCGTCACCCCGATCTCGGCACGACGGCGGAATCCCAGGACAAACTCTTTACCACCCTTGGGACCACGACTCGCCGGGCCGAACTCGACAGACGGGACGTTCTGTTGACCGACACCGTCGGCTTCATCTCGGATCTCCCGCATTGGCTCGTCGAGTCCTTCGAGTCGACGCTCGATTCGGTCTACCGAGCTGATCTGGTGCTTCTCGTCGTCGATGCGAGCGAGCCCGTCCGCGAGATGCGCGAAAAGCTCGTGACCTGTCACGACACCCTCCACGAACGCAACCAGGCGCCGATCCTCACCGTGTTCAACAAGGTCGACCGCCTCGAAGAGGGCGAACTCGCCGAAAAGCAGTCGGCGTTGTCGACGCTGGCACCGAACCCGATCGCCGTCTCCGCGACGGACGGAACCGGTATCGAGGCGCTTCGCGAGCGCGTCGAGTCGGAACTCCCCGACTGGGAGCGCGAGCGACTCGTGTTGCCCATGACCGATGAGACGATGAGCGTAGTCTCGTGGGTCCATGATCACGGCTACGTCGAGACGGAGTCGTACGCTGGCGATCAAGTCACGCTCGAATTCGAGGCGAAACCCGCGATCATCTCGCGAGCGCGCTCGAAGGCTGCCGAGTTGGCTCCCCTCGACGCGTGACATCCTCTCCGCCCTGACGGGCGAGGATTCCCGAGCGTTTGGGTATAAGCACCGTTCGAGCGCGTCCTCAAGCGCCGACGGAATGACCTGGGAGCAACGGGAGAGACGACGAGCGGCTTCCCCGTCCGTGAACGTGGTCCGGTCACTCCGAGTCCGTGGACTCGGCGTGTCGGGAGAGCAGTTCCCGTGCGTTCTCCATTGCAGCCTCCTTGTTCGCCGGATAGGCCTCGACCTTCGCACGGAGGGTGATCCCGGGACCGAGCCGGACGTCGCCGCGGAATGCCGCCTGTTTGTCGAGCCGACAGAAGAACGAACAGTTGTCGTCGACACGTTCGTCGAGTTCATCGATGACCCGATCGAGGTCCGCCAACTCGCCGAGCCGATCGAGGATATATCGCATTCCGTCGGCGGTCTCGACGCGCGCCGAGAGGACGACGATCCGATCGCCGTGATGGCCGACGCTCTCCGCACGTTCGATCGTTGCGTCCTCCGGAAGGAACGTTCTGAGCGCCTGAGTGACGCGTTTTTCGTCCTCGGTCGCGTAGCTGAACGTTCGGAGATCGATATAGTGGAGCGGGACCCTAGCCATGCGGATTCGTGTTCTCGTGATCGCGGTGTCGTCTCGGTTGGTCGGCCGTGCGGTTCTTTACGTCGGTTGGTCCGGCCGTGGCGTCGGTCGCGACGGTCGGACAGTCACTCAAGCCGGGCGGCGATGGGTCGCCGAATTATTCCTCGGCGACGTCAGCGTCGGCGTCGGCGGCATCGGCGTCCGCCGCTTCGTCTTCAGCCTCGTCCTCATCGGCAGCCTCCAGTGCGTCGGCGGCGATGCCGGTCTCCTGACCGTCCTCGAAGCTGACGGTGTAGGTAGCCTCGCCGAACATCGTCTCCATCTTCTGGGTGATCGTTCCGACCTCGCCGTCGTGTTCGCTGTGTTTGTCGTGGAACACGACGCGGTCGTCTTTCTCGAAGCTCATACCCACCGGTATCAACGGCGCGGTTAAAAGGACGTGGATCCGGGCTGAGAACGCCGATGGAGCGTCCCCGCTGTCGGTCAAACGGCGGATCCTCGTCGGCTCCCAACGGACCCCGAGCCGTCCACGGGTTCCGACTTATTGCTCTGGCGTGCTCGAGGCGCGGTGGAACGGCTTTCGAGCGATCGTCTCGCGGAGTTCCGCGAGCGAGCCGCGTCCCGTCTCGCTTGCGGCCGACATCACGGCGAAGACCTCCTGTCTGGAGATCTTGACTCCCGTCTCGGTGAGTGCGTCCTCGGGCCGCGACCGCAACTCCCGTAGCGTTCCGACTGCGAGCAGGTACGGGACGCTCCAGGCAGCCATCGTATTGCCGTGTTCGAGCGGCATCGTCTCGAGGTACGCCTGAGCGTCGTCAAGGAATGAGTGTGCGTGTTCGGCCGTCCGATCGACCACTCGAGCAGAGGACTCGCGGTTTTCGGGAGCAACGATCGCGTCCTGGTCGACGCCCTCGTCGTCGAGCCACTCCGCGGGGATGTAGACGTTGTTCTCCGCGATGTAGTCGTCGTAGACGTCCTTCGAGACGTTCACGAGCTGCAACAGGAGTCCGAACTCCTCGGCGGTGTCGTAGAGGCGTCCGACCCGCTCGTCGTCGACGTCGGCGCGGGTCAACAGGTTCGTGATCAGGGTGCCGACCGTTCCGGCCGCATAATAACAGTACTGTTCGAGTTCCGCACGGTCGTCGATCCGCAAGCCGCCGGCGTCGGCGTGCCGTTCGACGAACATCGCCATCCCGTCGACCATCTCGCGAACGGGAGGGACGATCGCCCGCCGGACGTCCTCGGGAAAGGCCTCGAAGGTCGCGAGGATCGTCGGCGATCGGGCGACGACCTCCCAGTCCGCGTTGCGTTCGGACTCGGACGGGATCCACTCGTCGACCGCCGACCGAAACTCCTCGATGTCCGTCGGGTCCTCGGGGTCGAGGACTGCATCGTAAGTGGAAAGCAGCTCGGTCTGTACCTCCGGCGGCACGTGTCCGGCGTCCTCGACGGTGTCAGCCACCCGACAGAGAAGATAGCCGAGACAGATATGACTCGACATCGGCTCGTCGAGAACCTCGACGGTCAACGCGAAGGTGCGAGAGACGCCCTGGACCGCCTCGTAGCACCACTCGAGGTCGGCCTCGCCGATAGATGGATCACGTCCGCTCATTCAACTGTCCCCCACTATGAAACGGAGGATAAAAAGTCTCGTGGGGCGAACCGCCGCGGATCCACGGATACTCGCCGGGTTCGTTTCAACGCCCTGTTAAAAACGGCTAAGTCCCGGGTCGCCGAACCAGGGACATGGATCTCGCGTTCTCGGACGAGCAACGACGGATACGGAAGGCCGTCGCGGAATTCGTCGACGAGGAGGTCATCCCACGAGCAGCCGCGATCGACGAGACTGACGAATTTCCCGCCGATCTCGTCGATCGAATGGGTGAGTTGGGATTTCTCGGCATGCCGTTTCCCGAGGAGTACGGCGGTGCCGGACTCGATTACCACGCGTACGCGATGGGGCTCGAGGAGATCGCTCGTGGGTCGGGAGGGCTCGCGACGATCGTGGCTGCTCACACGAGTCTCGCGGGGAACGTGCTTTTCGAGTTCGCAAGCGAGTCCACACAGCAGGAATACCTGACGCCATTGAATCGCGGCGAGGAGATCGGAGCCTTCGCGCTCTCGGAGCCGAACGCCGGATCCGACGTCACGGCGATGTCGACGAGCGCCGAACGCGACGGCGACGAGTACGTGATCAACGGGGGCAAGGTGTGGATCTCGAACGGATCGGTCGCCGATACGATCGTGGTCTTCGCGAAGACGGACCCGGATGCGGGACGCGAGGGCATCTCCACGTTTCTAGTCCGAGCAGAGACGGACGATGGCTTCATCGTGGAAGGGACCGAATCGAAACTCGGCGATAAGGGCTGTCCCACGGCCGAACTGCGCTTCGACGACATGCGCGTCCCCGAGGAGCGTCTGATCGGCGAGGAGGGCGAGGGATTCACGCAGGCGCTACAGACGCTCAACGCCGGTCGGATCACGATCGCGGCCAGATCCGTCGGGATCGCCCGCGCGGCGTTTGAGGACGCACTCGAGTATGCGGGCGACCGCGAGCAGTTCGACCGGCCGATCGCGGACTTCCAGGCGATCCAACACGAACTCGCGGAGATGGATACGAAGGTCCAGGCCGCGCGACTATTGATGCACGAGGCTGCAGACCGGAAAATGCGCGGAGAGTCGTACGTCAAGGCGGCCGCTCAGGCAAAGCTGTACGCCTCGGAGATCTCGCGGGAGGTCGCGAACTCGGGGATCCAGATCCACGGCGGATACGGATACACGAAGGAGTTCCCGATGGAGCGCTATTACCGCGACGCCAAGCTCAACGAGATCTACGAGGGAACCTCGGAAATTCTGAAGAACACGATCGCCCGACAACTGCTGTCGGAGTGAACCATTCTCCGAGAAGTTCGGATAGGACTTAGTGGCTCGGGGGGGAACAATAACGTATGCTCCACAACCCCGGTCCGCTGTTGACGATTGACGTCGGCGAACGGGCAGTGAGCGAGACGGACATCGACGCGATCAACGAACGATATATCGGCGGTCGCGGCGTCGCCACGCGCCTTGCGCACGAGCGAATCCCCTTCGATGCCGACCCGTTCGGTCCGGAAAATCGGATCGTGTTCACGACCGGACCGATGCAGTCGTCGACGATGAGCTTCACCGGCCGGATGAACTGTACCGGCCTCTCGCCGCTGACCGACGGCCTGCTTTCGAGCAACGCCGGCGGATTCATGTCCCGGAATTTCGTTGAGACGGGCTACGGTGCCGTGGAGATCGCGGGCGCGAGTGACGAGTTGCTCGCGATCCACGTTCGTGACGATGGTGTGGAGTTCGAGGCGATCCCGGAACTGGCCGGCGCGACCGTGAGCGAGACGGCGAGCCACCTCGAAGAGGAACGCGGGATATCACCCGATCAGACCGCGATCATCGGTCCGGCCGGTGAAAACCGCGTCCGATTCGCCTCGATCATGACGACGGAGGAACGCGCGTTCGGTCGCGGCGGCCTCGGCGCCGTGCTCGGTTCGAAGAACGTCAAAGCGATCACCTTCGACGGCGACTCCGCACCGGAGATCGAGATCCCTGCCACCCAGGCGGAGGTCCATCGTGAGGCGGCCACCGACGACAACATCATGAAACGACAGGGTACCGTCGCTGTGATGGATCTGGCTAACACGATGGAGGGACTTCCCTCCTATTACTTCTCCGAGCGGGAGTTCGAGGGCGTCGAGGGGATAAACGGTGCCGCGGTCGAGGAGAAAAAATACAAGAAGGGCACCTGCTCGCAGTGTGCGTTCGCCTGCAAACTGCCGACCCGCGACGAGGAGCGCGGCGTCGAGACCGAAGGCCCCGAATTCGAGGTCGCGATGGCGTTCGGCTCGAACTCCGGCGTCGACGACATCGTCGACGTGATGGAGTCGAATCGGTTGTGTGATGAGTACGGCCTGGATGCGATCTCGGCTGGCAACACCGTGGCCGCCTACCTCGCGAGCGAGGACGAGTTCGGTAACGCCGAGTTGATCCACGAGACCGTCGAGAAGATCGCCCACCGCGAGGGGATCGGCGACCTGCTCGCGGAGGGAATCGCCCGCTGTCACGAGGAACTCGACGTGGGCGACTGGACGGTGAAGGGAATGGACTTTGCGGCCCACGAGGGTCGCGTCCTGCACGGCCAGGGACTCTCGTATGCGGTCTCGAACCGCGGTGCCGACCACATGTACGCGACGTTCTACTCCGTGGAGTACCCGCTCGTTCCCGAGGAAGACGCCCTCGATCCGGAAGGCACGCTCGGCAAGGCCGACCGACTCGTCAAACGCGAGAACCTGATGGCGTTCAACGACGCGGGCGTCGTCTGTAAGTTCTCGCGCGACTACATGGATCCCGAGCGGTACGAGGCCCTCTTCGAGGCGGACTTCGAGGACCTACTGGCCGTCGGCGGCCGGATCGTCACGCTCGAACGCCATTTCAACAACCAACGCGGGTTCGATCGGGAGGACGACACCCTGCCGTACGACCTGCCGGACCTCGAAGCGGCGATCGACGAGTACTACGACATCCGCGGCTGGGAGGACGGCGTCGTACCCGAGACGGCGCTCCCGACCGATTACGACGCCGAAGCGTAGTTTGGACCGAGTACGGTACCGAGGCGTCGTTCGGTTCCGACCGTTACGACGGTGATCCGCCTCCGATCGTCACCGATCTCTGGTCCCGCCATCCAACAACACTTATCCCGATCCTCCGGCTTCGCCGATCTATGAGCGAGACCGATGCGGAGGCCGATGTGACGGTCGTCCTTCCGGACGGATCACACCTCACCGTGCCGGCCGGATCGACACTCGAGGACGTCGCCTACGAGATCGGCCCCGGGCTCGGTCGAGATACCGTAGCGGGCAAGATCGACGGCGAACTCGTAAGCAAACACGAACCCGTCCACGACGGGGCGGAGATCGAGATCGTGACGGAAGACTCGGAGGAGTACCTCACGGTCCTCCGTCACTCGGCGGCCCACGTGTTCGCCCAGGCGCTCCAGCGGCTCCATCCGGAGGCCAAACTCACGATCGGCCCGCCGACCGACGATGGGTTCTATTATGACGTCACCGGCGTCGACCTCGACGAGAGCGACCTCGAGGCGATCGAGACGGAGATGGACGACATCATCGAGGCCGATTACGACATCGAACGCGTCGAGCGCGATCGCGAGGAGGCCTTCGAGATCTACGAGGACAATCCGTTCAAACGCGATATCCTGGAGACGGAGGCCGCCGGCGAGGACCCGGTCAGCTTCTACGTCCAGGACGACTGGCAGGACCTCTGTCAAGGTCCTCACGTCGACTCGACCGGCGAGATCGGCGCCGTGGCCCTCCTCAACATCTCCTCGGCCTACTGGCGCGGCGATGAGGACAACGAGAGCCTGACGCGCGTCTACGGGACCGCCTTCGAGTCGGAATCGGACCTCGAAGAGTTCAAGCAGATGCGCGCGGAGGCCGAAGAACGGGATCACCGGAAGATCGGCCGGGAGATGGATCTGTTTTCGATCCCCGACCACTCGCCGGGGTGTGCCCACTATCATCCGAACGGGATGCGGATTCGGCGCGAACTCGAGGAGTACATCCGCGAGAAGAACGACGAACTCGGCTACGAGGAGGTCTGGACGCCCGAGTTGAACAAAGCCGAACTCTGGAAGCCGACCGGCCACTACGACGCGTTCAAAGAGGAGGGCGAGATGTTCGCGTGGGAACAGGACGACACCGAATACGGCCTCAAGCCGATGAACTGTGCGAACCACGCGCACATCTTCGACGATTCCCAACACTCCTATCGCGATCTCCCGATCCGGTATTCCGAGTTCGGGACCGTCTACCGCAACGAGCAGTCCGGCGAACTCTCGGGGCTCCTCCGGGTGCGAGGACTCACCCAGGACGACGGTCACGCCTTCGTTCGCCCCGATCAGATCGAAACCGAGATCCGAAACACGATCGGCGTCATCGAGGACGTGTACGCGCAGTTCGACCTTGAGATCATCTACAAGTTGGAGACGCAAGGCGAGAACGCGATGGGCAGCGACGAGATTTGGGAGAACGCCACGAACGCGCTCCGTACTGCCCTCGAGTCGAAGGGACTCGAGTACGACGTCGAGGCGGGTGAGGCCGCCTTCTATGGCCCGAAGATCGGCCTCGACGCACGCGATGCGATCGGCCGCGAGTGGACGATCGGCACCGTCCAGGTCGATTTCAACATCCCGCGTCGACTCGATCTCACCTACGCCGGCGAGGACAACGAGGAGCACCACCCGGTGATGATCCACCGGGCGCTTTTGGGCAGCATGGAGCGATTCATGGGCGTGACGATCGAGCACTTCAAGGGGAACTTTCCGCTTTGGCTCGCGCCCGAACAGGTCCGCGTGCTCCCCGTCTCCGACGACGCGCTCGGATACGCCCACCGCGTGAAGAACGAAATCGACGACGCCGGCTTCCGCGTGACCGTCGAGGACCGCGACTGGACGGTCGGCCGCAAGATCCGCCAAGCACACGACGACCGGCTGCCGTACATGATCATTGTCGGCGGCGACGAGGAGGAGTCGGGGACGATCTCCGTTCGCGACCGCTTCGAGAACGAGCGCGCGGACGTCGATCCCGACGACTTCATCGATCAGCTCCGCGATGAACGCGAGAACAAACGAACCGAGCCGGACTTCATTGAGGAGTGATCTCGCCGCCGGGGGCCCAACACAGTCGGGGAACCTGCACACTTAACCGCCCGCACCAACCACGACTGGACGATGACGGGGTCCCCGGAGGTGTGCGTACTCCTGCCGACGATGAACGAGGCGGCCACGATCGCAGAAGTCGTCCGCGACTATCGCGAGCATGGCTTCGAGAACGTGCTCGTGATCGACGGCGGGTCGACCGACGGAACCCGTGACCTCGCCGCCGACGCCGGCGCCCGCGTAGTCGAACAGTCGGGCGAGGGGAAAGGACAAGCCGTTCGGGAGGCAGTCAGCAAGCACATCGAAGCGGAGTTCGTCCTGCTTGCGGACGCTGATGCGACCTACGAGGCGGCGGATGCGGAGGCGATGCTCAAGCCGATCCGCTCGGGGCGGGCCGAACACGTCATCGGTGACCGGTTTGCGGATATGAAACCGGGCGCAATGACGCGGCTCAACCGGATCGGCAACCGGATCGTCAACTGGGCGTTCGCCCGGATCCACGGGACGAACTGCCGAGATATCCTCTCGGGATATCGTGCGTTCACTCGCGAGTCCTTCGAGCGTCTCCACCTTACCGCCGAGGGCTTCGGGATCGAGACGGAGATGGCCGTCGAGTGCGTCAAACACGGCGTCCCCGTCGCGGTGGTGGATATCACCTACCGCCCCCGCCCGGAGGGATCCGATACGAACCTTCGTCCGATCCGTGACGGTGGGATCATCTTCCTCGAACTCTACCGAAAGGCGAAGACGAACAACCCGCTTTTCTACTTCGGTAGCGTCGGCTTGACGGCGACACTTTTGGGGGCGCTCGTGGCGGTATACGTCCTCTATGAGTGGGTGGCACGAGGTGTCGGCCACGAGATCCTCGCGCTGGTCTCGGCGGCGGGCATCCTCCTCGGTATCCAGCTCTTGATGTTCGGCGTGCTCGCCGATATGATCCTCACGCTCCACCGCGAAGGGGCCGACGGCTACGATCGCCGTGGCTCCGAGTGACGGATCGAAGTTCCGGGTCCGTTCGTACGCCGAATGGACTCAAAACGGCAGGGCCGCACGAAGCCGTTCGAGGATCGATCCGCCGCCGTGTCGGCGTCGCTCCTCGAAGAGGGGATGAAGCGCGTTCATCAACTCGCCTTTCGTCTCGAACTGGTCGGGGCCCACACGGTCCAACGCGTCGGTCAGATCGAGGGTGTGGCCGGACGCGTTATAAGGGATCTCCTCGGCGGATAGCTCACGAACGATCTCCGCTTGCGTCGCCGGGAACTCGACGTCCGATTCCTCGAGCCGGGCGTCGAGGGCCGCGATCCCGAACTCGATCGTCTCCGGCGTCTTGCCGTCGTTTCCTGGGGGCCGGACAGCCATTATGCGTCCGTTTTGGTCCGTCCCCTCAAAAATCCAGGCAACTCGTATCGAGATCGACCGGCGGGAACCGATACCTGTAACTCCCGTCAGTCACTCCGGCGGGAACTCCTCGGGCGGGACCGCATCGACGATATGCAACGGAAGCTCCCGGCCCGCTCGGTCGAACGCGGCGACGCAGTCGTCCTCCCAGGGCGGTACCGCCACGACCACGACCGCTGCCAGATCGTCCGTCTCGTTCACCCGAAGCTCGCCGGTTGGATGCGACAGGAAACGTGCCCGGCCACGTTCGGACGGCGTCGAGAGATCCATCCCGAAGACCGCATCGACCGACCCTCCAATGTCGGGAAGCGTGAAGTGAGTCAAAACCGGCGTCTCCGGATCGACCGTGGTCGTCTCTCCGGACAGGTCGGCGGCCGACGTCGCCGAAAGAAGGACGTTGACGGCCGCCGGTTCCGCGTCGGTCGCATGTTCGAGGAGGACGGTCAACAGATCGCGGGTGAGGTGCACCACGGATCTATCAAACGTGCTCTGCACTGATAAGTAATGGCGAGCGGGAACGGCGTCGTCCGGTCACACGAGCCCCATCGAGACCACCGAGACGTACGTCAAAACGAGGAGGATCACGGCGTGTTTGACGCCGTCCCGAAGGTCCCCTTCACCGAGTTGTCCGGCGACGGCTCCCGAACAGATCCCCTGGATGACCGCGCCGTGATAGAAGACGAGCTCGTAGCTTGCAATATCGACATCCCCGAACCCATCCGCGATCCCCCCGACGCTGGCGCCGGCGGGAACGCCCCCGCCCCCGTCTGCGACCCCGGCTTCCGCGGCCTGTTCGATCGCGGGGATGAACGCGAGCGTGAGCGACGCGATGATTCCGAGGAAGACGAAAAACGAGATGTAGATCACGATCAGGTAGGTCATCATCACCTGTCGTCGCTCCCGTTGGAGTCGTCGGGAGGCGCGCGTCTCCTCGGCCGCGATCGAAAGCACCGGCGCCACGTCGCCGCTTGCACGCATCGCGTTGACGATGAGTGCGACCGACCGGGAGACGATCGGGGACCGGATCCGCCGTTCGAATCGATACAGCGCCGACTCGACGTCGGATCCCCAACGGACGTCCCGCCACGTTCGCTTGAGTTCCGGGGTCAATTCGTCGAGATCGGACTGGGCGACGCGTTCGACGCTCTCGACGATGGTCATCCCCGCCTCGTTGATCGACGCGAGTCGGTCCAGAAAGTCCGGGACGGCCGACTCCATGCGGCGCGTCCGGCGCTTTTCGATCTCATAAAGCGACGCATAGACGATCCCAGCGAGGATCGTCGATTGAACGATCGCATCATCAACTGCCCGAACGACGGCGATGGGCGAGTCCACTGGAATCGGAGTCGCCGACGCCCAGATCCACACCACCCCGATCGGAAGCGTCACGGCGAGCGAGACGATCGGACGTCGCAACAGCAGTTCTCCCGGTCTTCGTACCCACCCAAGCGTATGCCGGAGTCGGTCGTACTGTTCCATCCGTTCGTACTGCTCGCGATATCGGTCGGCAACCGCGCCGTCGTTCGATCCGGATCGGTCGGTCGACGCGGTCGTTACCGTGAACCGTCCGGGAACGATCGCATCGGTCGCCTTCTCGACGGTCGTCAGTCCGGTTCTCATGGTTCGAGTGACGCTGTCGACGTAGACGACGAATCCGGCGGTTGCAAGCGGGATGCCGGCGTAGATGATGACGCGCAAGATAGGGATCGTATTCTGTAAGACGAGCCCCACGACGACGAAGATGGTGATGAAGAACAACGGTCCCGCGACGAGAACGGTTACGTATGCCTCCGCGAACGTCGACAGTAACTCGAGATACTGTTCCTGTTGGGATTCGGATTCCGCCTGGTAGCGCTCGTACTGTTTGTGAAGGTACTCCGGGAGGGAGCGACCGGATCCGAGCACCGACGCGAGATTCTCGGTGAACTCCTCGAGGTTCTCGCTTGGAGTGTGGCGTGCGGTCCGGCGTAGCGCAGTCAACACGTCCGTCCCGAAGGTGTTCATGTCCCGAACTGCGACGGCGAGTTCAGTCGCCGCCTCGCCGTATACGTCCTCGTTCTCCGCGAGCGTCTTCAGTACGGCCGGTAACGCCATTCCCGATCGTGAGAGCGCGTAGATGAACGCGACCGTCCGGGGGAGCGTCGCGTCGATCGCGGCCGCCCGCGAACTCGCACGGTTCTCGAGGATCCCCCACCGAAGGGTATAGATGCCGACGGCCAGCACGGTCCCGATCGTCGCCGAGGAAGCAAGCAGGAGCACGAACAGCTCCAGCGGTTCGATCGTGGACAGCCGTGCGAGTTCGGCGAGAAACGCGAGCGCCCCAGGGAGCGTCTCTTGGATCGTCTCGGCGTTGACCTCCATGACCACGAGCAGGCCGGCCGCGAGATAGACGCCGAGAACGCTTCCGACGACGGCGAAAACTGCGGCATAAAACAGCGTTCGTGCGGCGTACACACGGTGGGTTCCCCCCGTATGGGCCGCCCGCATGCGGTCGCGTTGCCGGTTCGCTCGCGTCGAGTCGACGACGTAGTCGCCGAACGTCGAAAGCGCGATCCGCGAGACGAACAGGTTCACTCGGCGGTGAACGAGCGAGAGGGCGAGGACGCCGAGAATGATCGCCGTCGCGAGGAGAGGAAGGATCCAGATCACGCTGCCGCTCTCATGCGTCCTCGCCTTCGATCTCCGTTTCGAGTCGGTCCATCACTCGTTCAGGGTCCGCGTAGTACTCGTTCACGAGTGCCGTAAAGCGTTTGTAGCCAGTGATGTCGAGATCACAGAGGATCTCGAGGAATCGCTCTCGACGGTCGATTTCCATGAGAAATGCCCCGCGATCCCAGCCGCGTTCCTCCTGGATCTCCGAGAGCAGCCCGGAGTCATTAGCGGTGAACGAGTCGGCGTCGGGGTGCCACTTGAAGGTCGACGAGTAATCCAACTCGCCGGTCCGCTGGTCGATACCGCCGATCTCGCCGATGATCTTCGCCCGGCGAACGCGCTCGTCGTCGGAGCGAACGAGCGTCTGAATCGACAGCATATCGAGCGACTGGACCATCGCCCGGGGGACGTTGATCGGGTCGTTCTCGAGGCGGTTGATGACGGTCTCGATCGAGTCGGCGTGCATCGTCGAGAACGTCGTGTGGCCGGTGTTCATCGCCTGAAACAGCGTCACGGCCTCCTCACCACGGACCTCGCCGACGAGGATGTACTCCGGGCGATGGCGAAGCGCCGACCGGAGCAGGTCGTACATGTCGATGTCGGTCCCCTCGTGGAGTCGCTCGCGAGTCACCGAGGAGAGCCAGTTGTCGTGATATAACGAGAGTTCACGGGTGTCCTCGATCGTGATCACCTTCGCTCGCGGCGGGATGAACATCGACACCGCGTTCATCGACGTGGTCTTTCCGGAGGCCGTCCCGCCGGCGAAGATGAGCGATTTGTTGTGCTCGATACACAGCCAGAAGTACGCCATCTGTTCGATCGAGAACGTCCCGTAGTCGATGAGATCGATCGGAGTGAACGGTTCCTCGGCATACTGACGGATCGTGAATGCCGATCCGCGCGGCGTGACTTCCTCGCCGAGCGCGAGTTCCGCTCGCGATCCGTCCGGGAGCGTCGTCTCGACGATCGGCTCGCCGACGGAGATGTGCTGGCCGGACTGCTGGGCGAGGCGGATCACGTAGTTATCGAGTTCCTCGCGTTCGTAGACGACGTTCGTCTCGATGTCGGTGTAGGTGTCGTGATAGATGAAGATCGGCAGATCATAGCCGTCACAGGAGACGTCCTCGATGTGGCCATCGTTCAGGAGAGGATCGACCTTCCCGTAGCCCCGAAAGTCGCGATGGAGGTAATAGAGGACGGCATGAAAGGTGGTCATATCCACGTTGGCACCGTACTGTTCGAGCAACGATTCGAGTTCCTCCCGAAGCGTCTCCTCTTCGGCCCTGTCGCTCCCGCCCTGGTACAAAAGCGGGTCCCGGATGTCCTCGACGACGCGGTCGAGCAGGGCGGCGGTGAACTCGTCGAGATCGGGCTCGATGGCGTGATAGCGGTGTTCGCTTTCCTCCTCGTCGTAGGTGATGACGACGTAGGCGAACGGAGCGTTCACCCAGTAGCGGTCGATCTCGGTTTCGCCCTCCGGTGGCGAAAACGAGGCGAGGGGCCCGTCCTCGCCCGGGCGAAACGGACGAACTGCGACATCGATTCCCCGAAGCAGTTCCCAGGTACGCACCGCGCGGCGTCGAAGTGTCTCTATCCCCCCCTCGATCCCGCCGGCGAGCGTTTCCCCTGACATCGTTCGTGCGTACGCCGTACTCGATCCGGCACCTTAAAGCCGTCCCGTCGATCGTCAGCGTCGCACACTCGCTTGGTCGTTCGTCGCCGGAGTCGTCGGAGTCGTCGGAGTCGTCGGCCGGGAATTCCCGTGGCACATGCGGCCAACCGGTCACTCGTCTCCACGCCGCTCGGCGAGAAGCAGCGTGCCGCCGAGAACGGCGATGAGGACTGCCCCGATCGGGATCGGAATCCCAGGCACGCCGAGGGTGACGAGGAGGTAACTCGCCACCGTGAGGACGATCCCGGCGGCAAACAGCGCACCGCCGATGACCTTCGCGGGATCGATCGGCCCGGCCTCAAGGCGTTCCTCCTCCAGGTAATAGAGGATCGACGTGAATACGGCAACCGCGATCAGCGCGGATCCGATCGCCCATGCCAGATAGGCGTCGTAGACGATGTCGCCCGCCTGGAGGCGGATCGCCCGCCCGATCGGCCGAAGGAAGAACGACTGGCCATCGATCGACCTGTCGATCAGGTACTGCACCTCCAGAAACGGATAGCGCAGGTACAGTGCGTTCCCGTATCCCGGGATCGAGGCGTACGTCACGTTCCAGGGAACGAACGCGGCAAGCCACGCCGAGATCACCGCGAGTTCCCCGACGTATTCGGAACGGACCCAGACCATGTCCGTATCGAGCGTGGCGGAGGGTTAAAACGACCGATGAATGAGCGCCCGAATCCGTGCGTCGACCATCGCAAATCGGTGGTGGCGAGCGACCGGCGGCGTTACGTTCAGGGACCGGGCCGGCGTTACGTTCATACCCACAGACCGTCAACCATTGAACAGCCGATGCGGCGGGAACACTTTGAACTGACGGTCGAGGACATCGAGCGGATTCGCGAGGACGATCCACGCAAGCCGTTCGTCCGGATCGACTTTCGGGGCCCCGAGGGGCTCCTGACTGAGCGTCTGACCGGGCCGGATGGGGATCTGCTCGCGGCAAGCGAGACGGACGTGGCCTTCCGGCTTCGCGAGCCGCTGGAGGACGAGACGGCCGAGGGGGTAGTCGCCGTGACCAACCGGGTCACCGGCGAGTTCGTCCTCGAATTGAACGAGGAGGCCGACGACGTACTCCGATTCATCCGTGCGGCCCGCGAGTACGGGCGTGCCACGAGCGACGATGAGGAGGGCCGGTATCGCGTGGAGATCGCGATCGACGGCGAGGTACTCGTGACATACGACAAGCGCACGTTCCTCGTCTACGACCCGGACGGCAACCTGCTTCGCAGCGAGAGCCTCATCCCCTCCGGCGTTGAGCTCTAGCTCCCGGAGCGTTCCGCCGACCCCGGACCCTTTTAGTATCGTCCGGCGGGTAGCTATGATAACGAATGGGACTCACGAAACGGATCATTCCGTGCATCGACGTCGACATCGACGAGGACGGGAACGCGGCCGTCTACACCGGTGTCAACTTCGAAAACCTCGAATACACCGGCGACCCGGTTGAACTCGCGCGCAAGTACAACGAGTCGGGTGCCGACGAGTTCGTCTTCCTCGACATCACCGCCTCGGCGGAGGGTCGCGAGACCATGCTCGACGTCGTCCGCGGCGTCGCCGACGAGTGTTTCATCCCGCTCACGGTCGGCGGCGGCATTCGGACGACCGAGGACATCAAGGAAACGCTCCGGGCCGGCGCCGACAAGGTGTCGATCACGACCGGCGCGCTCGAGCGTCCGGCACTCATCGAGGAGGGAGCGGCCGCGTTCGGCTCCCAGTGTATCGTCATCTCGATCGACGCGCGTCGCCGCTACGACGGCGACGGCGAACAGTACGTCGAGGACGACGGCGAGTCGGTCTGGTTCGAGTGCACGAAGAAGGGGGGTCGAGAGGGGACCGGTATCGACGCGCTCGAATGGGCGAGTGAGGCCGAGGCGCGCGGTGCTGGTGAATTGTTCATCAACTCGATCGACAGGGACGGAACGAAGGAGGGCTACGACATTCCGCTCATGCGCGGCGTCTCCGAGAACGTCTCCACGCCCGTGATCGCCTCCTCCGGCTGTGGCGGTCCGGAGGACGTCTACGAGGTCTTCACCGAGGCCGACGCGGACGCTGCACTGGCGGCGTCGATATTCCACTTCGGCGAGTACACGATCGAGGAGGTCAAAGAGTACCTCGACGAGCGCGACGTTCCGGTCCGGCTGTGAGCTACTTCAGCTGTGAAATAGTCCGGCTGTGAGCTACTCCATCCGTAACCGACCCATCGGCGTTTTTTAAGTCGTCACCGCGGACGATCAGGCCGCACGAACCGCATCCGAGAGCGCCGTCGTCCGGTGAGTGATCGAGTCAGCCGCCTCCGCAACGGCGTCAAGGGGATCGGTATCGTCGGTTTTGACCGTGAGGACCGGGTCCGTCTGGCCGCCGGACTGTTCGGGATTGACGTCGTAGGTCGCGGCCGCGACGCTCTCGGTCTCCAGGAGCGCGCCCTTCAGGACGTTCATGAACGTGTGGTCCTCACCGGCGATCTCGATGCGGAGTTCCTCCTCGCTTTTGTCGATGACCCGCAGTTCCATGGACTTGAGTAAGCCCGAGCGGCGTTTCAACGTTTCGTCTCCACGTCGACGAAAGCGGAGCCAACCGAGACGCTATCGTCGGTCGGTGCCGGCCACGGGACGTCGTCAGTCAGTGATTCGACCGATCGGTTGTAACGATCGCAAAAAACGGGAAAACGGAAACCGAGTCGCAGTGCGGTCGTCGCCTATTCGTCGACGGCGACGTCCTCGGTGTCCACGTCGACCGCAGCTTCCTCCTCGGCGGCAACCTCCTCGGGGCGCGCCTCGAGGGTGAGCTTCTGGACCTCGACGCGGCGAAGCGGGTAGATCATCTTCGCGTCGCCGTAGATCGCAGAGGAGAGCCGTCCCTCGACGATGGAGTCGACGAGGTCCGCGAAGGTCCGCTCTGCAGCGGCGTCGTTGACCTGGTCGATCATCACGCGACGGATGGCCTGCTCCTGGGAGCGGTCGGCCTTTTTCGTGGTAAAGGAAACGGGCTGGAGCCGGACGCGGTAGTCGTCCGTCGTCAACACCGTGATCGATGCCTCGATCTTCGAGGAACCGCGACGAACGAGCGAGCGCAGGTAATCGCGCGTCAACTCGTATTTCACGAACTCGGTGTAGGCCGTGTCGCTGCCCACGTCCGTGATCTTGAACGTCAACTTGGTGTTGTTCGCACCGCTTTCCTGGGTGAGTTCGCCGAGCGTGGTCGTGATCGTTCGACCGACGACCTGCTCGGGTTCGGCGGCGAGGGTCTCGCCGATCTCGGCCCTATCGAACTGCTCGGGCGCGAGCACGGAGTACCATCGCTTCTCCTGTTTCTGTCTGGATACGGATCGTTCGCTCATGTGTGTCTCGTGTCTATGTTGTGTCGTGTTCGTCTCTGTGTCCGTTCTCCACCGCGGTTTCCTCGTCAGTTTCGTCGGCATGTCCCTCGTCGGTTTCGTCGGCGTCGGATCGACGGGCGTCCATCGTCCGGCCGGATTCGACGTGGTCGCGACCGCGATCGACGACGCGATCGGCAACGTGCAGGTTGCGGAGGTAGTCGTCCACCGTCGACTGCAGGCCGCCGGTCGTTCCGCGAGCGATTCGCCGAACGATTACACCGTCGTCGACCTCGCCGTCCATCGAATCGGTGTCGTCCGGAACGAGCGCGGCGTTGACGAGTGCCGGATCGTCGTGGCGCGTCCGAACGACCGCGGTTCGTTGCGGTCGGTCGGTCGGCTCGTCCGTCGAAGACGGGTCGGTCATGTTCGAAGCGCCTCCCTCGTTGCCGCGAGCAGTTCGGAGGCGTCGCGATCTCCGTTTCCGGCAGCATCGCGTTCGTCGTCGACGTCGGCCATGTCGAGGCCGCCGCGCGTCGGACCGCCCCAGCCGGTGGCGTGGAACTCGTCGGCTACGGAGCGGAGCGTCTCCCCGATGCCGACGGGTTCGCTCGCCGCGGCGGCGATCCGCCCGGCGTCGGCGTCGATGACGAGCGCGATCGGCTCCGGCGATCGGAAGTCGCGAATCACTTCGGCGACGGTTGCGATCGCACCGGACGGCGCGTCGACGCGGGCCACGAAGACCCCGTCGTAGCGGCTCGTCGTCGCACCGGCGATCGATCGGTGGACCGTCGTTCCGTGTGATCGCCATTCATCGAGCGCGACGGTTCGGAGCCGATCGTCGAGGTCGTCCTTCGAGATCGCGAGCGCGATTCCGGTTCCCGGAGCCTCGCGAGCGAGCGCTCGGAGCACGTCGGCGTAGCCGCCGACGGTCGCGAACGGCTCGGAGTCGACGATCGCATACGGACGAAGCACACGCTCAAGGGCCGACGCCGACCGCTCGCTTGCGGTCGGCATGCCGACGACCTCGACCGCGAGCAACGACGCGAGCCGCTGATGATCGTCGTTCGAGAGCGAGTCTCGGTCGATCGTCGCACTCGTGTCGAGAGCCGAGAGGATCGACCGCGCCGCTTCCACGTCGCCCGAGACGGGTGCGCGAAACAGCGTCGAGGCGGCAAGTCCCTCCGCGAGGTCCTCGCTGGACGCCATCGACGGGACGGCCACGCCCGGACGTCGATCGACGAGATCGCGACGTTTGGCTGCCTCGAGCGCGTCGCCTGGATCGTTCGACTCGGGCACCGTGCCCGCGGCGATGATGCCGGCGAGCGTCAAGACCGGATCGGCATCGATCCCAAGTTCACCTGCGACCGCGAAGGCGGTCGTGCTCGCGGGACGTCGGTCGCCCGTGATCGCGTGGATTCCGGTGACGGACGACGACTCCGCCCCGTTCGCGCCGATCGCGATCGAAACGTCGTCTGAACCGTCCGACGCAAGCGACTCGATCGCCCCGCCCGGATCCGCGCTCACGCGGACCTGGTAGGGTGTGTCGAGGTTGCGTGCAACCCGAGCCAGCAGCGCCGCTGCTGCCAGCGCGTCACCGTCGTCGCGGGCGACGAGCCGAACGAACGGCGCGTCGCGAACGACGCCGGCGAGCGTTTTGGGGTCGGCCTCGGTGACGGCGGTCGATCCGGTCATTATCGTGGTCTCGTGGGAGTGCCGAGTGGAAATCTATCAGTCGCTGACGAGTTCGCGGGCGGCGTCGTGGGTGTAGCTGAACTCCTCGTCGAGTTGGTCGCCGCGGTAGTAGTCGGCGAGCCGGCGGATCTTCGATTCGGTGTTCTGAAGCGCTCGCTTGTTCTGGTGGTCCTGCGGGTTCTCATCCATGTGTTCACGGAGGCGAACCGCGCGTTCGAGGAGATTGTAGAGATCCTCCGGGATCTCTCCGGAAGCATCGTTCTCCTCGAGGATCTGCGTGAGCTTCTTTCCGGTCGCGAGCTTGACGTTCGGGATCGGAGTTCCCTTTACGCCCTCATCGCGCAGTTTCATGCCGATCTGGCTGGGGTCGTGTCCCTGATCTGCCAGTTCGACGACGCGCGTTTCGATCGCGTCGGCGTCGACGTCGCTCCACTCCGGCGGGTCGTCTGCCACGGGCTTGTCCGAACCGGACGAGCCGCGGCGGCGGGTATGTATTCGTGCCATCGTTTGTCGTTGGAACGGCACAACCGCAAAAGCGTGACCGCGACTCCCTCCGTGGATGATCGGCGCTCCACGCCCGGAACACGTCCGTCCGCGGGCACGGGAGCGCCTCGATCGCGACGGGGGAGGCGACGGTGCACTGCCGCAATCTCAAGCCGTGGGTCGCAACCCCGGCGAGTCAGAGTTACGGCTGTGCTGTTCCCATTGAACGGTTCGCGCGCCCACTCTTAAGGGTGTTCAATCCCCACGGAGCAAATCGATCGCCCATGGAGGATGGATCGACCTCGGATCGGCTCCGATCGTCGCCGAACGGAGCGAATCCGAACGGCGCCGCGGACGGAATCGGCGTCTGCACCGATTCCCAACCCGTTCGGATCGCCACCAGCTTTTTCCGCGGTCCGCACCGGATCTATGTATGCAACCCACACCCGGAGCGGACGACGATCGGGCCGAGGCCGCCAAGTCGGATCGGGACGACTCGAAGACGTGTTCGGAGTGTGGTGCCGCACTGGAGTGGAGTCTCGATATCGACGGCGTCCAGCACTTGGAGTGTCCGAACTGCGAGTGATCCGGTGGGGCCGTCCCCGGCGGGCCGATCGGTTCCGAAGACAACCCATTTACCCGCTCCACGAGAACGCCGGCGCATGAGATTCGAGGGGGCCGTCCCGTGCACGTAGTGATCATCGGCGCGGGGCAGGTCGGCGAAAGCATCGCGGCCGATCTCCAACACGATCACGACGTCGTGATCGTCGAGAACGATGCCGAGCGCGCCGACGAGCTGACGTATTCACTCGACGTGTTGACGATCACCGCCGACGGGAGCGAAGTGGAGACGCTGGAGGAAGCCGGCGTCGACAACGCTGACATGGTGCTTGCAACCACGGACGACGACGAGACGAACATCGTCGCCTGTTCGACGGCGAAGGCGCTGTGTAACAGCGCGTTCACGATCGCCCGGATCAAACACACGAAGTACCTCCGCACCTGGAAGCGCGAGGCGGGCGCGTTCGGCATCGACCTGATGGTGTGTACGAACCTGCTCACTGCTGAGTCAATCGTTCGCGTCGTCGGGCTTCCGGCGGCCCGCGACTCGGATGTCTTCGCGGACGGGCGCGTCCAGATGGCCGAATTCGAGATCGACGAGGAGTCGCCGATCGTCGACCAGACCGTCGAGGAGGCCGACCGGTTCGACTCGCTCACCTTCGCCGCCATCCTCCGTGATGGCGACGTCGAGGTCCCTCGCGGCGACGCATGCATCCAGGCCGACGACCGCGTGGTCGTGATCGGCTCGCCACGAAGTGTCCAGACGTTCGCGCGGACGATCGCTCCGGAGGAATCGCCCGAGGAATCCGCGGAAGTGGTCGTCATCGGCGGATCGGAGGTCGGCTACCACGTCTGTCGGCTCCTGGAGGAGCGCGGCCTCTCCCCGCGACTCGTGGAACGGGATCACGACCGGGCCAGAACGCTCGCCGAGGAGCTGCCACGGACGGTCGTGATGGAGTCGGATGCGACCGACATGGGCTTTCTCGAGCGGGAACACGTCGGGGATGCGGACATCCTCGTCTCGACGCTCGATTCAGACGAGAAGAACCTTCTCGAATGTCTGCTTGCGCGCCGGCTCGGCGTCAAGCGGACCGTCGCCGTCGTCGATCGGACCTCCTACGTCGACCTCTTCGAGACGGTTGGCGTCGACGTCGGCGTCTCCCCTCGTGAGGTCGTTGCCGAGGAGATAACGCGATTCACCCAGTCGGGATCCGCGGAGAACATCGCGTTCATCGAATCCGATAAGGCCGAGGTGATCGAAGTGGAGATCGACGAGGCGAGCGCGCTCGCGGGCAAGGCGATCCGCGATGCCGTCGTCGACTTGCCCGACGGCGTGGTCATTGGCGCCATCACCCGCAATGGAGAGTTCGTCGTCCCGCGCGGTGACACGGAGATCCACACGGGCGATCACGTCGTCGCATTCATCGAAACCTCGGTGCTCGAGGAGACGACGGAGAAGCTGTAGCTGTCCGGATTCCCTGGGCGATTCGATCGATTGCGCGGTCGTCCCTTCAGAGTCGATTAGTGCACCACCCTCGGGCTGGTCGGGAGTTCCCTCTCGTGGCTCGCGTCTTCGTGCTGTTGACGCCGGGATACCGGCGCTCGTGACGGAGCAGGAGACGACCGTGATCGCGATCGAAACCCGATGGATTCTTGCCCGTGCCTTCGATCGGGTGGGATATGTATCGGCAGCCGAACGTCGCCCGGGTCCGACAGGAGAGAGGATGTCCACGTCGCTGAAAGTCGACTGGCGGACGAGCGCCGCAGTCACCGGGACCGTCGTCAAATACATCGCGGTGGCAATGGCGATCCCGCTCGTCGTGGCGCTCGTCTACGGCGAGGACCTGATCGTCTTCGGCGCGTCGATCTTTCTCACGCTCGCGATCGGCGCCCTGCTCGAACGCCTCGATCCGGACCCGGATCTCGGTCCGCGAGAGGCGCTGTTGCTCGTCGCGCTCGCGTGGCTCGCGGTCGCGATCGTCGGCACGATCCCCTACCTGCTTGCCGGATACGGCACCGAATCGACGCTTGCACATCCGGTCAACGCGCTCTTCGAGTCGACCTCGGGATTCACGACGACCGGCGCGACGGTGATGGGCGAGATATCACTCGACCAGCACTCACACGCGCTGTTGATGTGGCGTCAACTCACCCAATGGCTCGGCGGAATGGGGATCATCGTCCTCATGGTCGCGATCCTTCCGGAACTCGCCGTCAACGGTGCTGATCTGATACAGGCGGAGGCGCCGGGGCCACAACTGCAAAAGCTCACGCCGCACATCCAGGAGACGGCACGTGTCCTCTGGAAGGTCTACTTCGCATTCACGCTGGGGCTTGCGGTCCTGTTGTACGGGCTCCATCTCACCGGGTTTGCGCCGAATATGGACCTGTTCAACGCGATTTCCCATGCCTTCTCGACGATGCCCACCGGCGGATTCTCCCCACAGTCGGAAAGCATCGCGGCCTTCTCGGCGGTGGCCCAATGGGCCATCCTCCCGTTCATGGTCGTCGCCGGGGCCAACTTCGCCCTATTCTGGCACGTGCTCTCGGGGGATCCCCGAGATCTCCTTCGTGATACGGAGTTGCGCACGTACGCCGGAGCGGTCGCGACGTTCGTCGCGATCGTGTTCGGTCTGCTGTACGCCGGCGCTGCCCCGCCCCTTGAGATCGGTGGAACGACGGAGGGGACCGCGGAGCCGGCGTTGCGACACGCTGCCTTCCAGATCGGCTCGCTTTTGAACTCCACCGGATTCGCGACGAGCGATTTCGCCCAGTGGAGCGTACACGGCCAGTTGACGCTGCTTTTCGCCATGTTCATCGGCGGATCGGCCGGATCGACCGGCGGCGGGGTCAAGGTCGTCCGCTGGCTCATCATCTACAAGATGCTTCGTCGCGAACTGTTCGAGACCGCCCATCCGAAGGCCGTCCAGCCGATCCGCCTCGGCGGCCACGTCGTCGACGAGGACGCGATTTGGGGGGTGGTCGGGTTTACGCTGCTGTATCTCATCCTGTTCGCGATCGGCGTCCTCATCATCGGGCTGGATGCTGCCCGCGTCGGGATCGAGTTGACCGCCCTCGAGGCGATCGGCGCGAGCCTCGCCACGATCGGCAACATTGGACCGGCGTTCGGTCGCCTCGGACCCTTCGGTTCCTACCTCTCGCTGCCGCCGACGACGAAGCTATGGATGGTCTTTTTGATGTGGATCGGCCGCCTCGAGATCATCCCCGTGCTCGTCCTCTTCACCGGGGGGTTCTGGAAACGATAGCGATCCCACACCGTCACCCTAAAGCGAACCCCAGCCGACCCGAGACGTATGGACTATCACGAGGCATCGAACTTCCTGTTCGACCTCCGCCGCTTCTCGGTCGATCCCGGGACGGCATCGGTCCGGGCGCTCCTCGATCACCTCGGTAACCCGGAGGACGACCTCGCGTTCGTCCAGATCGCCGGATCGAACGGGAAGGGAAGTACCGCGCGGATCGCGGAGTCGGTCCTTCGCCGGAGCGGGCTCTCGGTCGGACTGTACACCTCGCCACACCTCGATGACCTCTCCGAACGCGTGCGCGTCGACGGCCGGTCGATGAACGATGAGGCCATCGCCGCCTTCCTCACGGAGACGCGACCATGGCTCGTCGATCGTGCGGCCGCCGGTGACCCGCTCACGTTCTTCGAGGTCGTCACGGCGATGGCCGTCTGGGATTTCGCACGTCGCGGCGCCGACGTCGCGGTTCTGGAGGTGGGACTCGGCGGGGAGCATGACGCGACCAGTGCGATCGATCCGGTCGCCACGGCGGTGACGAACGTATCGCTCGAACACACCGACGTCCTCGGCGACTCGATCGAGGCGATCGCTCGCACGAAGGCACGGATCGCCGTCGAAGGAGCCCCGCTCGTCACCGCCTGCGAGGGCGAGGCGCTCACGGTCGTCCGTGAGGTGGTCGTCGATGCTGGCGGCGAGGTGACGACCGTGGCCGGTCCGGACGAGTCCCGCTCGGCGGCTGAATCCGCCACCGACGTGACGGCTATCTACCACGGTCGAGCCGAGACGCGGTCGGGGCAGAAAAGCCCGACCGACGCTCGAATCGAGATCACGGGAAGGGAGTGGAACTACGACGCACGGATCCCGCTCGTCGGGCGGATGCAAGCGACGAACGCGGCGATCGCCGTCGCGGTGGCCCACGAGACGATGGACCGTCTCGACGGACTCGATGGTCCCGAGAAGGGACTCACCGACGATCACGTTCGTGAGGGGCTCGCGCGGGCCGACTGGCCGGGGCGGTTCGAGGTGGTCGAGGCGGATCCACTCGTCGTTCTCGACGGGGCGCACAATCCGGCAGCGTGCGGGATGCTCGCCGAGACGCTCGGGGAGTACGAGTTCGACGACCTTCACCTCGTGTTCGCGGCAATGCACGAGAAGGACCACGAAGGGATCGCGGCGGCATTACCGGAGGCGACGTCAATCATCACGTGTGCACCCGACGTCCCGCGTGCGGAGGATCCGGAAGTACTCGCCGCGGCCTTCGATCGCGCCGGCACGGAGTCCGTCGAGGCCATCGAGTCCGTCGAGAACGCCTTCAAGACCGCACGACTCCGCGCCGATTCTGGCGACTGCGTGTTGCTCACCGGGTCGCTTTTCGCGGTCGCAGAGGCCAGATCCACCTACACTCGACGGACCGTCCCGAAGCGGGCGAACACGCTTGCTGAGGCGGAAACGATCCTCGACGGCGCAAACGTCACTGAACACGATCGCGACCGACACCGTGGGGAGGTCGTCCATCGACTCGTGACGATGCGTCTGGACCGGAGCCGCGCGGAGGCCGTGCGTCGCGAACTGCTCGCTGCCGGCGGGACGTGTGCAGTCTCGGGCGCGGCGGACGGCGAACTAATTGACGTCGTTCTCGGCGGGACGATCGCGCAGTTTCACGAGGCCTGCGATGCGCTCTCCGGGATCGGAGGGGAGTTCGCCGGCATCGTGGACACGATCCGCGAGCGGATCGACCTCGATACGGACTCCGGATCCTCGACGACACGTTCCGGGCGTCCTTGGGAGGACGGGCCGGTCGTGATGGGGATCCTCAACGTCACGCCCGATTCATTTCATGACGGGGGCAAACACGCCGCTCACGGGGACGCCATCGCCGCTGCACGCCGAATGATCGACGACGGTGCGCGGATCGTCGACCTCGGCGGCGAGTCGACGCGTCCGGGCGCGGCTCCCGTCCCCATCGACGAGGAGATCGAGCGCGTGGTCCCGGTCGTCGAGGCGCTACAGTCCCTTCCGGCGATCGAGGCGGGCGACGTCTCCCTCTCTGTCGACACGCGGAAACCGGCGGTCGCGGCGGCCGCACTCGATGCCGGCGCGGACATCATCAACGACGTCACCGGTCTGGAGGACCCGCGGATGCGCGAGGTGGTTGCGGAGGCCGGCTGTCCGGTCGTGCTCATGCACAGCGTCGAAACCCCCGTCGATCCGGAGACTGACGTCGAGTACGAGGACGTAGTCGAGGACGTGATCGACGAACTCGAGGAACGGATCCTGCGCGCACAGGCTGCGGGCATCGATCGCGAGGACGTGCTCGTCGATCCGGGACTCGGATTCGGAAAGTCATCGGCCGAGAACTTCGAGCTACTCGGCCGGCTCGAGGAGTTCGCAGCACTCGAATGTCCGATCCTCGTCGGACACTCCCACAAGTCGATGTACGGCGCAGCGGGCTACGGCCCGGACGAACGTGAACACACTACCGTCGCCGGAACGGCTCTCGCCGTCGAACGGGGGGCAGACGTCGTTCGCGTTCACGACGTTGCCGAGAACCAAGCCGCCGTTGACGTCGTCACGGCCGCACGAGATCCCGACCGACTCGAGGAGTGATCGTCGACGGCCCGAAAACGGAGTTCCTACGACGTGGTGGATTCCACCATCGGGACGACTCCGGATCGTGGCGGCCAAGCGCAACCCCCAAATCCCCCGCGAGTGAACCCGCGTCCATGTACGAGGCGGTCCACGCGTATCCCGACGGCGAGGCGACCGTTGCTCGGTTCGCCAGAACGGCGGCACGACAGGGGTACGACGGGATCGTCGTTCGCACGCGGGAGGCGACGGTCGATCCAGGATCGGCCGTTTCATCGGATCTTCAAGCGATACGGGATGAATACGGGATAGACGTCGTGGCTGGCGCGGAGATCCGCGCGGACGACCGCGCAAACGTCGGCGGCTCGATCGGGAACTACAGACCGGACTTCCCCGTCCTGTCCGTCCGCGGGGGATCGGATTCGCTCAACCGGTTTGCGGTCGAGTCGGACCGGGTCGACGTGCTTTCGCGGCCGACGGCCCGCGGCGGCGATATCAATCACGTACTCGCAAAGGCGGCCGTCGAGCACGGGGTCCACGTCGAGTTCGACCTCGGTCCGGTCCTTCAGCAGACCGGCGGCGATCGTGTCCGATCGCTCTCGCGGCTGCGCAAGCTCCGGGAGATCATCGATCACTACGACGCTCCCTACGTGGTGAGCGCGAACGCGCGTTCACACCTCCACCTCCGATCGCCCCGTGAGCTGTGTGCCGTCGGCGAGGCGATCGGCTTCACGGCGTCGGAGATCGAGGCCGGCCTCGACGCCTGGGAGACGATCGCGGAGCGGAACCGCTACCGGCTCTCGGATGCATTCGTCTCGCCAGGCGTCCGACGCGGACGGGACGACGACCTCGAACACGATTCGGACGAGGGTGCCGACGCGAGCGATGAGACCGGTCGGGATCGTGACAAGTCCGTCGAAACGAACGAAACGAAATCCGGAGACGGTTCGACTCCGGAGGAACCGGACGGAGGTTCAGCATGAAACACCTCCCGAAGCACCTTCGGCCCCGGTGGCGATACCTCGCCGTCGGAATCAAGGCGTGGCCGGACACGAGTGTCTCGCGGCGGAGTTTCCAGCGGGCCGTCTGGTATTCGGCTGGCAACCTGCTTGGCGATCCGGGAAGCGCCGACGCCGACCTCTCGCTTTTGTCGTTCTCCTTCGAGGACGGCATCGGCGAGGCAGTGATCCAGGTCCGCCACGGCCACCTTGAGGAGGCACGAGCTGCCGTCGCCTGCGTTACGTCGGTGGACGGCGATCCCATCGGCGTCCACGTTCGCGGTGCCTCGGGAACGGTTCGAGCCTGTGAAGAAAGATATATGGGTCGGGCGAGTCGAACCACAGTACAGAGAGACGTCGCGTTCGAGGGTCGCGATCGGTCTGCCGTCGTCCGCGAGGACGCGGTCGACGTGTCGACCGATCATGGCTACGTTGGCGCGACGCGACTCGATCTCGAGTGATACTACATGCAGGGACAAGCCCAACAGCAGGCGTACGACCGCGGCATCACGATCTTCTCACCCGACGGTCGGCTCTATCAGGTCGAGTACGCACGTGAGGCCGTCAAACGCGGCACCGCGAGCATCGGGGTTCGCGCGGAGGACGGCGTCGTCCTCGTCGCGGACAAGCGCGCGCGCTCATCGCTTATGGAGCCGGCAAGCGTCGAGAAGATCCATAAAGCAGACGACCACGTCGGCGTCGCCTCCGCCGGCCACGTTGCCGACGCACGGCAACTCATCGACTTCGCTCGGCGGCAGGCACAGGTCAACCGCCTGCGCTACGGCGAGGCGATCGGCATCGAGACGCTGACGAAGGAGATCACCGATCACATCCAACAGTACACGCAGATCGGCGGCGCGCGCCCGTTCGGCGTCGCGCTCATCGTCGGCGGCATCGAAAACGGCGAGCCGCGACTCTTCGAGACGGATCCCTCCGGAACGCCCTACGAGTGGCAGGCACTGTCGATCGGCGCGAACCGGACCGACGTCCGCGAGTACCTCGAGGAGGAGTACGCCGAGGACCTCTCGATCGAGGAGGCGATCGGCCTCGCCCTCGAAGCGCTCGCCCAGGTGAACGAGGAGGACCTCACCCCCGAAGGAGTCGGCGTCGCCACGATCGAAGTCGAAGACAAGGTGTTCCACGAGCGCTCGACCGAGGAAAAAGAGTCGATCCTCGCGGAACACGACCTCCTCGCGACTGACGACGAGGAGGACGAGGATGAGAACGCCGACGCCGACGACGAAACGTCGGAATAATCGGCGACGACGGGGCATGGAGTAATCAGTAACACACCGGCGAACCCGTCCGGTCACCGTTTTTCGACGCTGGGCCATCCGCCCGAGAAATATATATTCCAACTGCCCGACCGAGACCTGCATGGACCGTCCATCGCGATCGACGGAATCGACGGCGATCGAGGAGGAGAAATCGCGCAGCCACGGGGATCCTGACGACCGTTCGACCGTCCACGACGTGTTGATCGTCGGCGGCGGCGTCGCAGGACTTTCAGCCGCGACCTTCACCGCACGAGCGGGCCTGAAGACGGTCGTCGCAACCGCTGGCGAGTCGATTCTGAACCGCAACGCACACATCGAGAACTTTTCGGGGTTCCCCGCCGGGATCAACCCGCGTCTCCTGTTAGAGCTGCAGCGTTCGCAGGCGAGCCGAAACGGCGCCGAGTTACGTCGTGTTCGCGTGGTCTCGCTCGAACGCGTGAATTCGGGTGAGGAGACCGAAGGGGACGACGCTCCCGATCGCAACGCTCGGTTCGTCGCCACGATCGAGCCGGAGAGACCGGCTTCGGAGTCGGGAGTAGAGGGGAACACGACGCCCGAGGCGGACGGCGATCGACGGACGATCGCGGCGGATCACGTCATTGCCGCCTCCTGGTCGGACGCCTCATATCTGGAGCCAGCAGGAACCGACCTGCGAGATGCGGGATCGAAGACGTACGTCCAGGACGACGGCCACGGACGAACGTCGATCGACGGACTCTACGCCGCGGGTCGTCTCGCCGAGCAGTATCATCAGGCGATCGTGGCGGCCGGCGACGGGGCTCGAACGGCAATCACGCTGATCCACGACGCCGACGTTCCCTTCTATCACGATTGGGTCACACCGGAGGGATATTTCACCGACCGCGGTCGCGAGGTCCCGCCCGGCTGTGTGGAGATCTCCGAGGCGGAACGGAGCGCCCGCGAGCGCGAATCGATCGCGGTGATGCGTGAGTACTTCGAGGAGCCACATCACGAGCCGCAACGCACCCACCCGAGCCTCGTCGAAGACGAACTCGGGCGGCTTTCCGAAGAGTGAGCCGTCTCGCGAGATGCCTCACCACGAGGATCCGGTCGAATTCGAACGTCGATGGATTTCCGGACCGACTCGCGAACGACCGAACGTGGATATCCCGTCGTCGATCGTCCCGCGTTTCGGGGGGGTATTTAACCCATACCGCCGAATCGTGGGACAGAATGCTTTCGGGGGTCAACGTCGCGCTCGGCGTCACTGGCAGCATCGCGGCCGTCAAGACCGTCGAACTCGCCCACGAACTCCAGCGGCAGGGAGCGACCGTTCGTGCAGTGATGACGTCCGCCGCCTCGCGGATCATCCATCCGTGGGCGCTCTCGTTTGCGACCGGTCACGACGTGGTCACGGAGATCACGGGCGGGGTCGAACACGTCGAGCTGTGTGGACGCGACGGCTGGGCCGACGTTCTGCTCGTCGCGCCGGGAACGGCCAACACTGCGGGGAAGATGGCGGCTGCGATCGACGACACGCCGGTCACTACGTGCGCCACCACCGCACTCGGCGCGGACGTACCGGTCGTCTTCGCACCCGCCATGCACGAGCCGATGTACGACCATCCGGGCGTACTTGAGGCGCTCGAGACCCTGGAGTCGTGGGGCATCTCACTCGTCGATCCGCGGATCGAGGAGGGGAAAGCAAAGATCGCGAGCGAGGAGGCGATTCTCACGGCGGTCGCGCGCGCGACGACGCCCCATACGCTCGCCGGCACACACGTCGTCGTCACTGCTGGCGCGACCACGGAGTATATCGACCCGATCCGGGTCCTGACGAACCGGGCATCGGGCAAGACCGGACGGGCCGTCGCCCGCGCCTGTTACGTTCGCGGCGCGCGAGTCACGCTCGTGCACGACGGTCCGGACGTCGAATACGCCGAGGTGGAACGCGTCGAGACCGCAGACGGGATGCTCACGGCGGTCTCGGAAGCCTGCGTGACCGCCGATGCACTCGTGTCGGCGGCCGCGATCGCTGATTTCACTGCCGATGCCGTCGACGAGAAGATCCGCTCGGGATCGCCGCTTTCGGTCGAACTCGAACCCACGCCGAAGCTCATCGACGCCGTGCGCCGGGCCCACCCCGACCTCCCGATCGTCGGGTTCAAAGCCGAGACGTCAGGCGACGACCGCGCAATGTTGCGGGAGGCGAACCGCATCCGCGATCGGGTGGACTTGGCCTTCGTCGTCACGAACGACGCCAGCGTGATGGGCGAGACGGACACGCGCGTGCTCTTCGTCGCCGGCGAGGACGATCCCGATGACGTCGAGGAGGCACGCGGGAGCAAGGACGTCGTCGCCGGTCGCGTCGCGGATCGACTGGCGGACGTCCTCCGGGACGACCGATAAGGAGCGGGCTTTATCTCCGCCTCGCGTCGAGTGCCTCACATGGAGACTCTGGCGGACCCGCTGGCTCGCGATCGCCGCGGCGACGAGATCGCGATCGTGACCGCGGACGGTCGGGAGCGAAGCTATCGGGAGCTCATCACGAACGCCTACCGGGGCGGAAACGCGCTCCGCCACGACGGCGTCCGCGGCGGAAGCGAGGTCGGGATCGCACCCGTTGCCGACCTGCCGTCGGTTCTCGCCTTTCTCGGTGCCGGCCTCCTCGGTGCACGCGTGCGGTTCGACGTCCCGGCGAGTTGTGCGGCCGGTGCGCGTGCAATAGTCGTTCCCACGGCGGAGGCATCCTCGCTCGACGTCTCCCCCGCGACCCGGATCGTGGCCTTCGGTCCGCCGCCCGAGGATCCGAAGATTACCCACTGGGAGTCGGACGTCTGGAGCGAGAATCCGGCGTTCCCGCCGACGGACCTCGATCCGGACGATCCGCTTTTGGTGGCCGGAAGAACTGGCCAGGGAGATGGAAACGGGAACGAAAACGGGAACGAAAGCGAAGACGAGGAGCGATTCATCACCCATGGACGGGCAATCTCCGCGGCGGCGACCGTCGTCGAGCGATACGGACTTGGCCCCGGCTCCCGCGTCGTCCTTCGCCGATCGCTGGCACATCCGGGCACCGTGGTCGCGGGGCTGATCGCGCCGTTGATCTCCAGTGCGACCGCCGTTTTGCGACCGCCGGGGGACGAACCGGGTGAGTCCGACGGCGATCTATCGATCGGTGATGGTCCCGAACCCGAGACGATCGATCCCGAAGACGTGCCGGTTTGAGGCGGGGCACGGTCGGAGTTGGAGGGATCGAGGACGACTTCAAACGGACCCGTGTGAGCCACTCAATGAGTGAGATCAATACGGAAATCGATGGATGCGAACCGTCTCGTAGTGCGTCAGACGCTCGCGCGCGGGATCACCTGCTCGCGCAGGCGGTCACATCACGAGGGCTCCTCGATCCGATAGCGTTCGAACGCATCTTCATCGATTTCGACGCCGAGGCCGGGTCCCTCCGGGACCGAGACGCGTCCGTCCTCGCTCACGTCGAAGCTCCCGACGCCGAGGTCCTCACGAAGCGGGTTCGAGGAGTTGTCGAACTCGAGCCATGGCGAGGTCTGGCCCTCGAGGGTTGCGATCAACTGCAGGCTCGCGGCGATCGCGACGGGCGTTCCCCACACGTGCGGGACGACCGGAATCCCGTTGGCCTGGGCTTGAGTCGCGATCCCGTCGGCGGCAGTGATCCCGCCGACGTTACAGACATCGGGTTGGACCACGTCGAGCGCGCCGTCTCCGAGGAGGTCGGCCAACTCCGCGGGCGTGTGACACTCCCCGCCGGCCACGCGGACGTCGAGCGCCTGCCGAAGGGCGGCGTAGCCGTCGTGATCCTCCGGCGGGACGGGCTCCTCGAACCAGTAGACGTCGAAATCCTCGATCGCGCGACCGACGCGCCGCGCCGTCGCCGCGTCGTAGGCGTAGTTGGCATCAACCATGAGCGGGACGTCCTCGCCGACCGCCTCGCGGATCCGGCGGACGAGTTCGACGTCCTCATCGGGGCCATATCCGAGAAACGAGAGACCGATCTTCGCCTTGACGGCTCCGAGCCGGTCGGCGTTCGCTTTCGCCTCGGCGGCGATCCGGTCGTACTGTTCGGCGAGCGGGGCGTCGTGTTTGAAGTAGTGGCCGGTCGCGTACGCACGAACGTCCTCGCGGCGGCGACCGCCAAGCAGCGATGCGACGGACTCGCCCGCGAGCTTTCCACGCAGGTCCCAAAGCGCGAGATCGACGCCGCTTATCGCGGGCAGCGGGACGATCGACTGGTAGGCCGTCCGGCCGGCGTCGTACATCTCACGGTAGAGTTGCTCGACCGCGGTGGGATCCCGTCCCTCCACGATCGGCGCGAGGAGGTCCGTGACGATCTCACGCGTCCCGGCGATCGGACCCCAACACTCCCCCCACCCCACGGTTCCGTCGTCGGTCTCGATGCGGACCAACAGCGCGGTTCGCTCCTCGACCCAGGCCTGTGCGTAGCCGAACGGTTCATCCAGAGTCGACCGGAGCGGGACGGTCTCGACGGAACGGATCGTCGCCTTCGACATGACGCCACGACCGACAGCGTCGGCCACATTAGTTCTTCCGACGGACGATTCTGACGGCGCCCGGCAATGGACCATCGTCGGGTCGCGGACCCTCCATCGATCGGCCGAGCGTTCGACGATCGACGGACCCGATCCGGGGAACGGTTTTCACGGTGGGGATAGTTGGGTTATATATGTACGTCCGCGACGCGAAGAACCGCGATGAGGCGTGGCTGCTGGATCACATCGAGGAGATGGGGCTCGATGAGGCCGCGTTCCGGTCGCGCGATTACGTCATCGCGGTCGACGAGGAGTCAAACGAGCGCGTCGGCTTCGGTCGGCTCCGGATCCACAAAGGGGACCCCGAGCTCTGTGAACTCACCGGCATCGGCGTCCTCGAGGCCTGGCGGGGGCAAGGGATCGGCGCACACGTGATCGAGCGGCTCGTCGAGACCGCGGCGGCCAAGGGGTTTGCGACGGTGTACACGATCACCGACCAACCGGAGTACCTCGAACGGTTCCGCTTCGAACGCGTCGACGAGGACGCACTCCCCGATCGTCTCAGCGAGCGGCTCACCGAGAAGCGCTCGACCGTCAACGAGGACGTGGTTGCCCTCCGGATCGACGTCGACGATTTCGAAGTCCCGTCCCGCGACCGGGAAGCGTTCAAGAACGCGGAGGTCGACACGGACACCGAGACGGAGCCCGAGGAGTCGCCGGAGGATTTCGGGATCGACCCGGATTCGGCGACGTACAAATACGATACCGGACGGTGAGGCCGCGTAGGGGTACGAGAAACGGCCGATCCGTGAGCGATGGGACGACCGGGCCGGACCGTAATCGGTTTAGCAGGGCCTGTAGAATGGCGAGTGTATGACTGTCACCATCGTCGGCTCCCAACTTGGAGACGAGGGCAAAGGCGCCCTCGTTGACCGGTGGGGAGGGGACGCGGACGTGATCGTCCGTTATCAGGGCGGCGACAACGCCGGCCACACCGTCGTCCAGGACGGCGACGAGTACAAACTTTCGCTCGTTCCGAGCGGCGCCGTTCGCGACAAGATCGGCGTGCTCGGGAACGGTTGTGTCGTCAACCCCCGAACACTCTTCGAGGAGATCGATGGCCTGCGCGATCGCGGACTCGAACCGGACGTCCGCGTCGCCAAGCGCGCACACGCGATCCTGCCGTACCATCGCGTCCTCGACGGGATCGAGGAGGAGGCAAAATCCGATTCGGATCTCGACGCCGGTACGACCGGCCGCGGGATCGGCCCGACCTACGAGGACAAGGCAGGTCGGCGCGGGATACGGATCGGCGACCTGCTCGATCCGGCCGTGCTTCGCGACCGTCTCGAGTACGTCGTTCCCCAAAAACGGGCGCTCGCGGAGGAACTCTACGGCCTCGACCTCGAGGAGAGCGATCACGCCGACGCCTTTGACGTCGACGCGCTCGCCGAGGAGTACGCCGACTACGGCGACCGGCTAGCCGACGGGATGGCGATCAACTGCTCGCGATTCCTCTACGCGCGCCGACAGGACGGCGATCGGATCATGTTCGAGGGCGCACAGGGAACGTCGATCGACATCGATCACGGCATCTACCCGTACGTCACCTCCTCGAACCCCACCGCTGGCGGTGCCGCGGTCGGATCGGGAGTCGGTCCGACCGTCGTCGGACAGGGAGAAGTCGTCGGGATCGTCAAAGCCTACCTCTCGCGGGTCGGGACCGGCCCGCTGCCGACCGAACTCGACACGAACGATCGCGAGGAGGAACTCGCGGATTTCATCCGTGAGAAGGGCGGAGAGTTCGGGACCGTTACCGGCAGACCGCGTCGGATCGGGTGGCTCGACATGCCGATGCTCAGACACGCATCGAGGATATCCGGATTCACCGGGATCGCCGTCAATCACGTCGACGTCCTCGCCGGCCTGGACGAGTTGAAGGTGTGTCACGCCTACGAACTCGACGGCGAGCAACTCGAGGTCATGCCTGCAACCACCGAGGAATGGGACCGATGCGAGCCGGTTTTCCGGGAGTTCGATCCCTGGCCGGAACTCGACTCCGAGGCGATCGCACGGACGGGCTACGATGCGCTCCCCAAGGGAACGCAAGCGTATCTCGAATACGTCAGCAAGGAGGTCAATGCGCCAATCTACGCCGTCGGCGTGGGGCCCGGACGCGAGGAGACGATCGAACTCACGAACCCCTTCTCGACGAACGCCTGACGCCCAACCCGCAGGCTTTTTGCGTCCCTTCGCGTATCGCCGGGCATGAAGGAGTCCCTGCTGGACGTCATCTGTTGCCCGCTTGATAAAAACGAGCTGGAACTCGACGTCGAGGACCGAACGGACGAGGAGATCCTCGAGGGAACGCTCACCTGCACCGAGTGTGGGGAGGCCTATCCGATCGAGGACGGGATTCCCAACCTGCTTCCGCCGGACATGCGCGAGGAGACGAGCGCGTAGGCACTCGGCGTCAACCTTTTTCTACCGTGCCCTCTCACGTAGGAACGTGCAGACGCTCTCGGTTGCGGTGAACGGCGACGGGGTCCACTCGATCGACGCCCCGGATCGGATCACGACCGACGGGCCCTTCGAGGTCGCCATCGATAACCGCGGACAAGCCGCTCATGTCCATCTCAACGTCGACGACGACCTCTCTCGGGTCGCAGGAGTGGCGACGACGAACCATTATCTCGAGGCAGGGTCACGCCGGGTCATCCACGTCGACGTCGATCCGGACCGTCCGGAGACCACGATCCGCGGCAAGATCAAACTCGTCGTCGGCCATGGATCGGGCAGTACCTACGTAACGGTCACCGTGGAGCCACCGCCCGAACGGGAACGGTCAGTCGTGATCGATGAGTCCCTCTCCGAGCCTCCCGCTCACGAGCCCGAGCCTACCCCGGTCGAGCGCGCCGCGAGAACGGTCGATTCGACGCTTGAGGACAGCATTCTCCCCGCGATCGCGATCGCCGCGATCGCCGCGATCGTCGCCATCACGGTCGGTGTGACCGTTCAGACGCCGGCGGTCATTCTTGGCGTCGCGGTCGTTCTGATTGCGGTCGTGGTCGCGACGGTGTTATTGCTGCGGTAACGAGTACCGCAGTCCGCGTCAGCGGACACGAAACGGAGTCGGGGAGCGATAACGTGCCGTCTTCACATCCCCGTCTCGTCGGCTCCGGATCTACCGGCCGCGCCACCGCCGTCAAGGGCGTCGTTGTACCCGTCAACCCAGAGGTGAGCAGCCACGATCTGAGCGTAGAAGATCACGAACACCCCGATGACGAAGCCGAGGAACGGGATGACGTTCAACACGCCGACGACGATGTTTGCTGCAACCAAGACGACGATCGAAAGTCCCCATGCGATCCCATACTCACGGCTCAACGCGATCGTTTTGAGGGTGGTGAAATCGAACGCTGCGCCGATCCGTTCTTCGTTAGCGAAGTTGACGATGGCGGCTGCAGCCACGTACCCGAAAACAAGCGAGAGGGCGAACGTGACGAGCATGCCGAGAGCGAGTCCCGCCATCCCCGCCGCGGCGCCGCTTCTCGTTCCCGTTGCCATGGTGGCGATCGAGCCGCCGACCATGAACGCCCCCACGGCCGCGGGTATGAGCATGTACACGAGCCCGATAATGAACGTCTTTATGCCGTCGATGAAGAGATCTTCCCACTCGCCGAAGGTCGGTGGTTCCGGATCCCCATCCAATCGGTGTTGAATGACGCGGATGATATATCCGTATACCAAAAATAAGGGAAGAAGTAAGAACCCAAATAGCAAGAGGATACCACCGATCAGAACGGTCTGTATCCATTCGTCGTGTTCTGTCGGATATGTTAGCGCATCATTAATTGATGACATTCTAAAGACCATGTCTATTTCTGGAGACTTAAAATATGCCATTGTTGAGGTGATCGACGGAAGCCAATGGAGGGACCGGTTCTCCAGCGACTCCGCTTACTCCTCGTCCGGGTCGGTGGCGACGCCACAGAGGTTTCCGTTCTCGTCGAACCGCTTGGCGCGAAGGAATCGCGTCCGATACCGATTTGCACCCTCGTAGACGTCCGCCTCGCGGATCTCCGGGGTGCGCCCGTCCGCGACGGCGTCGATGATCGCCTCGATCTGTTCTTTCTCGCTCGGCGTCAACTCGAACTCGTAGGTCCGTTCGGCCTCCCCTTCGAGTTTGGTCCACTGCCGTGCCGCGGAGATCACGAGCGAACAGGGCTCACGACACGGGAACGTTCCGTCGCCGGCGTCGACCGCAAGCGGCGTTTCGGCGTCGTAGTCCCACTCGCGCCGCTTGAGACACTGGGAGTCGTCACAGCAGGTCTCCGCGACCCACTCGACGTGTTCGTGACCCTCGCCGCGGTCCCAGGTCTCGATAAGGCCGTAGATCCCCGTTTGACGCTCGATCGCCTCGTGCCAGTGAGTGACATCGAGTTCGCCGCGGGCCTCGCGATACCAGTTGGGGATCGTCGCGGGATAGAACGTCTCGACGGTCTCATAGCACTCGTGGGCGTCCAGAGCGGGGAAGACCCAGCCCGTGGGCAGCGACGGGGCGGTCTTGAGCGGGCGATACCGTTCGGTCTCGTCGTATTTGGCGATCTCGCGAGCTGCGACCGGTTCCTGACGTTCCTCGAGGTGGTCACGATCCATATTCGCGGCGTCGACGTGTCGGATTTCGTATCGACGCGTCCCGTCGGCCGCCAGCGTGGTCTCTATCCGAAGCTGGCCCCATTCGCGAACCAGTCCATCGTTCATCGCCGCGTAGCGATCGTGGAGGGTCCGGGCCCGATCTCGGGGTGCAGGATCGCGAGCCTCCTCGTCGTCCGCCTCCGCCGTGGAGTCGCCCGCTTCCCCGGTTGGGTCGTCCGCCCCGGTGACGGGTGCGATCCCCTCAAGCCATCGGAGGAAGCTTCCACGCGGTCCGTCGTCGTCGACCACGTGCTCGTGGAAGTACCAGTTTGAGACGGCGATGGGATGTTCACGTGCGATCGCCACCAGTTCGTCGGTCGAGAGGTCCGCGTATTGCTTCCCGTCGATCTCGAGCGTGTATCCATCGGGAGTCTGCATCACGTGGAACGCGTCCGCGTCGATCGCGGTTGCGTCTCCGGAATCCGCCTTCTCCTTCGTCTCCGGGTGGAGATCGACCGCACGACGGAGGGCGTCAACGGCCGAATCGGAAAGTTCGATCGTCGGCAACTCGTCGTTTTCCTCGGGGTCCACGTCAGCGCGTGCGTCCATCGGGCTAGTCATCCCCCGTCGCAACGCGAGTAGTCTCGCGGACGGCCGCAAGCGAGTCGTCCAGAGAGGCGCCGGCATCGGCGGCGCGTTCGAGGACGACGTCGGCCAAAAGCGGCTCGGTGCCGACGGCGCCGGCATACCAGATCCGGCGGCCGTCGACCTCGGCGGGGACCGAATAGCCGGTCCGGTAGTCGTCGGTCAGACCCATGTCCTCGGGAATGTCCTCCTGCGTGTGAAAGCCGTCGGCGATGAACAGGGGAACGACGATCACGTCCTCGCTTTCGAAGTGATCGGTGACGTCGTCGACTTCGGGCTCCTCGTCCATATAGAGGGACTTCACCTCGTCGAAGCGGTCGAGATCGCGGATTCGGTCCGCGTGGTATTCGATCGCCTTCGCGGAGTTCTCGTTGCGTTCGGTCCCGTGACCGACGACGGCGAGGCCGAATCCCGTTCCGACATCGGGGTCGTCCGTGACGGTCTCGGCACGACGAACCAACACGTCGGTCATCGCCTTGTGGGTTCCGACCGGTCCACAGTAGTGAACGGTCTGGCCGGTGTCGGCGGCGGTAAGCGTCGCCTGGTCCGCAGAGAGGCCATCCGAATCCCACTGTTCGACGTCCCACTCCGACAGCCGGAGTTCGCGGGGAATCACTTGCTCCGTGAAGTACCCCTCCGAGATGAACAGGGGAACGACGTACACCTCGTCACCCTCGACGGTGCGAAGCACCTCCCGGAGGTGGGGCTCCTCCTTCCAAAACCCCGTGCGGACCTCCTCGAAGGCGCCCACCTCGCGGATCGTGTCCGCGTGGGCGTAGGTCGGCGCGCTCGAGTCCGGATTGAGGTGTGACCCGTGGGCCACGATGACCAGCGACTGCATGCGTCGATCTGGGGTCGCGTCCTCCTTATGGACTTCGGAGGCGTCGGCGAAGACATATACGCGCCGCGCGCCCCTCTTCGGAATATGTCGCTTGCTGCCGACGCCCGGGAAGCCGTTCGATCCCGACCGTTTATCCACGCCGGATTGCGTGCCGGCGTGCTCAACTACACCGCCGCCGCGACGTGGCTCGTCGAGGATCCGGGGATCGATCTCTCGGACGAGCCGGAAGCCGTCGCGACCGCGCTTCGGCGGTTCGAATCCGACCTGACGAATCACGACCACACCTCCGCGTCCGCCAGCGTCTCGATGCGAAACGGCGTCTCCATCGTGAGCGAAACCGACGATCCGGATCCCTCGCATGACGGACCCACTCTCGCGGTCGGCGGCACGTGTCTCCAACGAGGCGGCTCCTCGACCGCGATCGTCGCCGACGGCGATCTCGATCCAAACGTGCTCGCGTACGTCCTCCGTCGGATCGAGATTGCCGGGATCGACATCGATGCCGCCGGCGTCGCCGAGGGGACGTGTCTGTTCGTGGTCGGTCGACGCGACGGCGCCCGCGCCCTGCGAACGATCGAGGACGCGCTCGAGACCATTCCCTCGGTCGCGACCGAGTCGTGACCCTCCGATCGGCGATCGTTCCGAGCGGAACGGTTAAGACCTCTTGCGTGGTAGTATATGCCAACGAAGTCGCTCCCGGCTCGGACAGCAACTTTTAAATCCGGGCATGACAAGTTAACATGTGTCATGATAGACCGACTTGAGAAGGAAGTCGATATGTTGGAACGACATCTTCAGGTACTCAAGATGGTGATCGCCAACGAGCCGATCGGCATCGTGAAGATGTCAAACGAGACGGGATACCCTCATCACAAGGTCCGCTATTCCCTTCGGGTACTCGAGGAGGAGAATCTCATCGAGCCGTCGAGCCAGGGAGCGATCACGACCGAGCGGACCCAGGAGTTCGTCGATGAACTCGACGACAAGCTCGATGAGATCGTCGACAAACTCGCCGAGATGCGGATCGATTCCGCGACGGAAGTCGAAAGCTAACTCGTAATCGGCGATCGACAGTTTCGCTTCTCGTTTCTCGCAGCAACGGATATCGGGAAGACGTCCCTACCGAAGGCTTCGACGACCGCGAGCCGCAGCTCGTCGTTGATCTTGGAGACGGCGAACCGACGGAGCCCGGTGAGCTACAGTTCCGGAACGGTAAGATGGAATCCGCCGTCGCGGGACTCCGCCAGACACAGATGGAACCCGCGTTTTCGCGAGATCTTGACGTAGCTTCGCTTCTTCGAGCGACTCAATAGACCGCCGCCGGTCGCATCGCCGGCGGCTTCGAGTGCCTCGGGGTCGAAGAAGCTCGAGGTGACCGCAAAGCCCGCCGTGAACTCCTCGCTCGTTTCGGCGATCCGGCTTCCGTTCTCGACGAGATCGTTGAGCGAGCTTTCGACGGTCGGATCGCGGCTGTCGTTGAGGTTCGCGACGATGAGCGGGTTGCCCATCCGATCACGCAAGACGAGATCGAAGGTCCGCTGTTCGCGGTGTTCCTCGCCGTTCTCCTGGTAGGTGACCGAGACAGTGCCGTTGATCTCACTGCGGTCGATCTCCGGAAGCACCTCATAGAGGTCCTGCAGGCCGCCGATAGCGCCGGTCTCGCGGATCTCGAAGGGGAGTTCGGTGACGAGCCAGTTCGTGAATCCGTACTCCATCGTCGAGATGAGAAACTCCCGATAGGGCTTGCCTTCGACGACGGCGTCGTCATCCTCGAAGCTCGTGTGGTGTTCGATCCGGAGGTTGTTCACGAGCGCATCCCGATCGGCCTCGCCAGCGTGAACCTTCTTCAGGGTCGCACCGCCCTTCGAGTCGTAGCGAACGAACAGGTTCGTCTCCGCGATCGCTTCCTCCGCGGAGAGTATTCGTTCGCCATCCGGTAGCTGGGAGCGTGCGTTGGAGAGTTCGGTTCGAACCCGATCCAGTTCTTCCTCCAATTCGCTCACGCGGTCCTCGAGCCGCTGTGTCTCCGCCTCGAGATCGTCACGCTCGCTTGCGAGTTGGTCACGTTCGGCTGCCAACTCATCACGCTCCTCGGTAGCCTCCGAGAGGGCACCTTCGAGGCGAGTTATCTCCCGATTCAGCCGATTTCGCTCGATCGACGGACGCTCCCGCTCCGTGACCGCCCCTTCGCGTGTGTCACCTTCCGCCGGCGCCTCTCGCGGCGAGGGTGCCTGCTCGGCAGCGGACGATCGATCCGACCGATCAGGACTCGATCCGGACCGAGCGTTCGCGCTCGAACTCGACTTCGTGCTCGATTTGGGTCCGGAGTTCGTCGACGAACGCGGCGGTCGCCCCTGGCGTTCGCCGTCACCGCTCGAGTGCGAGTCTCCCTCGCTTGCTGGATGGGGTCGTGACTCCGAGGGATCGAGCGACGGAATGGACTTCGCCTCCCGCCATTCCGCCTCCTCAGAGAAGACGCTCTCGTCCGTGGCTTCGTCGTTCGCCTCGCCGTTCGATCGCTTCGTCGTCCGGCTTCCGTCGCCCGCGCGTTCCCCGCCGGGCACGTTCGGGGTCGTCGGTTCGTCCGGTGAGTCGGTGTCCGTTGAGTCAGCGTCCACCGAGTCGGTGTCCGTCGAGCCAGTATCCGGTGAGTCAGTGTCCGTCGATTGGCGACGTTCAGCGTCCTCGCTGGCGTCCTCGGTCACCGTGTGCTCGGATCCCTCTCGATCCGGTCGGTCGGTGTCGGTTTCGGGGTCGGGGGAATTCGACGTCTCGCTGCTCCGATCGGCGGCGTCATCGTTGTCGGTGTCCTCCTCGCTATCCGCCGATTCGCCGGAGGCAGCATCCACCGTGCTCTCGGTCGAATCGTCGTCCACGGCAACCGGTTCCGATCGATCGTCCTGGTCAGTCGGTTCGGACGGGTCGTTCGGTGCGGACGATTCGTCCGCTTCGTCCGTCCCGGTTGCTCCGATTCCCGTCGTCGATCCGGCCGTTCCAGTCGATCCAGTCGTTCCGGGTTCGCTCGACCCAGTTTCGCTCGATTCGATCCCGGCGGTCGATCCGGGGTCGCTCGATCCGGTTCCCGTCGATCCGGGAACGTCGCGGACGTCGAGATCGACCTCGTAGACGGTGTATATCCCGACCTCGTCGTCGGCGAGATCGAACGCCTCCGAGCCGGTTTTTAGCTGTCTGGCGTTTCCAACGAAGGCGGCAGAAAGCGACTCGCCGCCGTAGTAGGCCACGTAGTAGTCCCCGGACAGGACGTTCTCCGAGAGTTCGATGTAGCCGGTGAAATTGCCTGCAGTGAGGGTTCGGTCGGCCTCTGAGACGGGCGTATCGTTCGTGTAGTATTTCGTTCGCACCTCGCCACCCCGCTCCTGCATTGCGAACAGCAACGGAAGCGAGTCGTGAGGTGCCTCATAGGCGGTCCCGGAGGCGTCCTCGAACGCCGAGAGGTCGCCGTCGGCGACGCCCACTATCCGGCCGTTCAACATGAACAGCCACGCGCCGCCGTCCGTTACGGCACCCGAGAACCCGCGATCGGCGAGTCGTCTCAGTCCGGCGTACCCATCGGAGACGGTTTGGCCCTCCCACTCGGTCACGACATCGATACGGTCGGCATCCATTGGCGGTATGTCGCCGGAGGCGAGCCAAATAGTTTCCGGAGGCGAACGACGCTCGTCAGACGCGTCTCCGCGTCGCTCGCCCGTTTTCGCCGTCCTCGTCGGGAGCGTGGCGGTTGCGACGGAAACGACTGCCACCCCCGAGCCCGACGATCACCGGGTCGCCATAACCGTCTCGATCGCCTCACAGCCGAGCTCGACGACGTCCGCGTCGAAGGATCCGCTACAAAGCTCCTCGGCGGTGTACCACTCCCACCCGTCGGCGGCGATCTCGTCGTCGCCGTTCGGATCGATCCCCCGCGTCGTCACGTGGGCGTAATAGAGATGATCGACGTGCTGGTGACCGATCCGCCCGTCCGCGTCGACATTGATGTCATAGAGCATCAGGTGGGCCGGCTCGGGGATCCCCCGCCCGTTCGGTCCCTCGATGGGGGCTACGTCGGCGACGAGGTCCGCCTCCAATCCGGTCTCCTCACGGACCTCGCGGAGCGCGGCCTCGTGGGGGAGTTCGTCACGATCGACGTGCCCACCCGGAGGAACGCGGATTCCGAGCCGGTCGTGTTCGTGTAAGGCCGTCGCGTCGTCGTTGACGAGGTAGACCGTCGCGGTGAAATGGCGAGTCGTCTCCATACCGTCGGCTATCGCGCGAGCTATTTGGAGAACGCGATCGAACGAGTGTGGCTCGTGTGCCCGATCGATCAGGGCATCGCGATGTCCTCTTCGGCCTCAAGCAGCTCGTGGTACCGGTTGCGGATCGTAACCTCGCTGATGTTCGCCACCTTGCTCACCTCGTTTTGGGTGACCTTCTCGTTGGTGAGAAGCGCCGCGGCGTAGACGGCGGCAGCGGCCAACCCGACCGGTGATTTTCCGGAGTGAACGCCACGATCCTTGGCTGTCTGGAGGAGCTGTCTGGCACGCATCTCGGCCTCATCGGAGAGGTCGAGATCCGAGGCGAACCGGGGAACGTAGCTCTCCGGATCGGCCGGTTGGATCTCCAACTTAAGTTCGCGGACGACGTATCGGTACGTCCGGGCGATCTCGTCTTTTTCGACCCGCGAGACGTTGTCGATCTCGTCGAGGCTTCGAGGCGTTCCCGCCTGGCGAGCCGCGGCGTAAAGCGACGCGGTCGCGACGCCCTCGATCGAGCGGCCGGGAAGCAGGTCCTCGTCGAGCGCGCGGCGATAGATGACCGAGGCCGTCTCACGGACGTTCTCAGGGAGGCCGAGCGCGGATGCCATGCGGTCGATCTCGCCGAGCGCCTGTTTGAGATTGCGCTCCTTGGAGTCACGCGTCCGGAACCGCTCGTTCCAGGTCCGAAGCCGCTGCATCTTCTCGCGCTGGCGACTCGAAAGCGATCGGCCGTAGGCGTCTTTGTCCTGCCAGCCGATGTTCGTCGACAGGCCCTTGTCGTGCATCATCTCCGTCGTGGGGGCGCCGACTCGCGACTTCTCATCCTTCTCGCGGGAGTCGAACGCGCGCCACTCGGGACCGCGGTCGATCTCGTCCGACTCGACGACGAGTCCACAGTCCGAACAGACCGTCTCGCCGTGTTCGGTATCCGTTTCGAGGTGGCCGCCACACTCCGGACAGCGTAGCGTCTCCTCGGTGTCCTCCTCGCGTTCCTCCTCGGTTCGATCGCGGGTTTCGTTTCGTAGGTTCTCGCTCATTGGCTGGTGACCGGGCGGGCGTCGATCGGCTCCGAGAAATACGTCTCGATCCCGTGTCCCTTACTGAAGTATAGGGATTCACAGAAGATAAATATGTTGGAATTTTCAAGAACATATTTTAGCGAAAAATGAACCCCTGCGTCTCAACACCCGGATCAGTTTGCTGAATTCGAATCCCGCGGTTCAAGCGGAAATCCGCTGCCGACCACTATATAACGGTTTCGCGCATGGCGTGGGCGACGATCGTCGTCGATCGACCCGACCGACTTCCGCGAAGCCAACCCCTATACCGAATGACGACGGAGGAACGGGCATGACCGCGGACCTCTCGATGCTCGACGATGCGCTGGCGGAGGCCGGAACCGACGGCTATCTGATCGACGCTTCTCAGGACGACCCCGACCAACTCTACCTTTCGGGATTCACCGGTCCGGATCCGTTCTTGAGTCTGTATGCCGACGGCGAGATACATCTGCTCGTCTCCGGACTGGAGTACGGGCGCGCCATACAACGATCCCGTGCCGATGTCGTCGATCGACACGCCAACTACGGCTACGACTCCGGCGATCGCGACGATCGTCTCGATATGTACGCAGAATTTCTGGCCGAACGGGATGTCGGGTCGGTGTCGATGCCCCCGCGAGGACCGATCGAGACGGCCGACGGTCTGCGTGATCGCGGTATCGAGGTGACCGTGGACGGCACGGGAGTTCTCGAGGAGATCCGTGCGGTGAAAACCGACGAGGAGATCGCGACCATCCGTTCGGCCCAGCGAGCTACCGAGGTGGCGATGGCGACCGCCGAGGATCTGATCGCATCGGCGACGATCGCGGACGGGGGCGGGGACGGGAACGCGGATGGGAGCGGAGACACGGCCGGAGGCGGAGATGGGAACGCGGACGATCCGATCGACCCCGGAACGTTTGACTCCGGAACGCTCGTCCACGACGGCGAGCCGCTCACGAGCGAACACGTCAAGACGGCGATCGAGATCGCGCTTTTGGAACGCGGCTTCGCGCTCGAGGAGACGATCGTAGCCTGCGGCTCGCAGGCGGCTGACCCTCACGACCGGGGGTCGGGACCGCTTTTCGCCCACGAGCCGATCATCGTCGATATCTTCCCCCGCGACAAGGAGACGAAGTACTTTGCGGACATGACTCGGACGTTCCTGCGGGGGGAGGCCGGGGATACGCTTCGTGAGTGGTACGACCTGACCCACGAGGCGCTCCGAGCGGCGACGGACGCGATCGAACCCGGCGTGACTGGCGAGGCGGTCCATGCGGCCGCCTGTGAGGTCTATGAGTCGGCCGGGCTCTCGACCCTCCGAAGCGATCCCGATACCGAGACGGGATTCATTCACTCGACGGGACACGGCGTCGGGCTCGACATCCACGAACTGCCAAGACTCGCGCCCGGCGGCGAACAGTTGAAGTCCGGACAGGTCGTCACCGTCGAGCCGGGATTGTACGATCCAACCGTCGGCGGCGTGCGAATCGAGAATCTCGTCGTCGTCACCGACGACGGGTGTGAAACCCTTACGGAATACCCGATCGAACTCACAGTATGACGGTCCCGATCGACGACGCTTCTCGACGGCCGGAATCCGGTCACAAAACGATCCACGCTGGCGGACCGGGAGGTGTCGACGCAACGTGAACTGGCGGTACGGACACACCGTCCTGACGCTTTGTACGCTCGCGTTCACCGCGACGATGGTCGCACGGCTCGCGATCAGTCCGGTCGTCCCGCTCATCGCGGCCGATTTCGGCGTCAGCTACGCCACGATCGGTCTTGCACTCTCGGGAATGTGGGCCGCCTACGCACTCTCGCAGTTCCCGTCAGGAGTCCTCGGCGAGCGGTACGGCGAACGGCGCATCATCTTGGTGGCCGTCGGCGCAACCGGCGCTGCCGCCCTGCTGCTCGCGGTTTCACCCACCGTTACGGCGTTCGTCGCGTTCACGATCGTACTGGGTGCTGGAGCGGGGCTCCACTATTCGGTCGCGACGGCGCTTCTCACGCGACAGTTCGATAACATCGGTCGGGCGATCGGCATCCACGTAACCGGCGGACCGGTCGCAGGACTCCTCGCGCCGCCCGTCGCCGCACTCCTTGGAGCCCGCTATGGCTGGCGATGGGCGATGGGTCTCGGTGCACTCGTCGCGATTCCCGTCTTCGGCCTCTTCGCGTGGCGCATTCAGCCGACCGAGCCCCTCAGGCCCGACCAGCCGATCCGCGAGCGATTCGAGCTCGGCCCGCTCGTCGAGTTGATCTCACGACCACCGATAGCCTACACGACGGCTCTGTCCATGCTCGGCGCGTTCAGCTGGCAGGCGACGGCGTCGTTCCTCCCAGCGTTCCTCACCGACGCGGTCGGCCTCTCGACGGCGTCGGCAAGCCTCCTGTTCTCGCTGTACTTTCTCATTCACGGCGGGACCCAGCCTCTCATTGGAGCCCTCTCGGACCGGTGGAGCCGGGATGCGGCGGCGACGATCACGATGGCCGCCGGCGTCGTGGGATTCGGGGGACTCATCTACGCGGCCGCGACCGAAGCCGGGACGATCCTGCTTGTGGCGCCGACGGTTGCGCTGGGCGTGGCGATGTCGTGGGGAGCACCCATTCAATCGCGGTTCATGGATCTCCTTGAGGACGCCGAGCGAGGGGCCGGGTTCGGGCTCGTGCGAACCGTCTACATGGTCCTCGGCGCGAGCGGGAGCGTGATCGTGGGGACCGTCTCGGATATGGCGGGCTGGCTCGCCGCCTTCGGCCTGCTCACCGCGGTGATGGGGATCGGTCTGGCCGCGCTGGTGATCAATCGGGTAGCGAGACTCGGGCTGTGAGGCCCGAGATGCGACTCGTCAGGTCGATGACTGACGGATCCGGCCGATCACCGGGTGGAGATCGGGACTGTCACTCGCTGAGGATCCGGCCGATTACTCGCTGACCTCGACGTCGACCGCATCACGATCGACGGCGAGCCGAAACGTCGGGACGGTCCGATAGATCGTCTCGACGACGTTTTTGCGCTCCAGGCTCCGTAGCGCACGACGGACCTCGTCCGCTTCGGGATCCATCTCGAACGTCTCGCGAAGCTTGTGGAGGACGCTTACGACCGATTCCGAGCGCTCCTCGGGGCCCGCGACCACGTCGAACACGCGAGCCTCGAGTTCCGGGACGCGGATGACGCTCGGCGTGTCATCCGGACCGCCCTCGGATTCGATCCCGGGTTCGACGTCGACGAGGCCCGCCGCCTCACCGGTCGCACGGATGAGACTATCGTCGTCGCGGTAGTAATACTCCTTGAGGTGGGACTCGAGGTAGCTGTGAACCTCGCTTCCAGAGTCCAGTCCCCACGCGTCCTGAAGCTCGGAGTTCTTCGTCGGCTGTAACCGCACGATGTCGGCCAGCCGAGTCAGTTCCTCCTCGGTGAGGCTCATGCGGAGGGGTATCCCTCGCGTCTGTAAGGACGTTCCGAAACGTCACGGGGGCGATCCGAGGCCGGACTGGGGAACGGTTTTGCATGATCCACGACATACGACAGCCATGACGGACGAGACTGTCACAGTCGATGTCGACGACGGTGTCGCGACACTCACGATCGATCGGCCGGACGCGCTCAACGCGCTCGATGTTGCAACGCTCGAACGGATGGAAACCGCGATCGACGGGGCGAAGACGGGCGACGCGCGTGTGTTGGTCGTCACCGGCGCCGGCGAGAAGGCGTTCGTCGCCGGTGCGGACATCTCCTATATGCGTGATCTCACGACGCCGGAGGCGCAGGCGTACGCCGAGTTGGGTCACCGCGTGGTGGATGCGATCGCGTCATTTCCCGGCCCGACGATCGCCGCGATAAACGGATACGCCTTCGGCGGCGGCTGTGAACTCGCGTTGGCGTGTGACCTCCGGGTCGCCTCCGAGCGAGCGACGCTCGGCCAGACGGAGATCGACATCGGGATCATTCCGGGATGGGGAGGCACACAGCGCCTCTCACGGCTCGTCGGCGATGAGACCGCACGACGAATGGTATTTTTCGGCGAGCGAGTCGACGCGACCGACGCCCACGAGATCGGACTCGTCGGAGAGGTCGTTGCCCATAATCGGCTCAACGAGCACGTCGCGGACATCGCCGAGGAACTCGCGGCGAAGCCACGGTTCGCGCTCACGGCCGCCAAACGGGCACTCGATGCGGTCCACGAGGATCCCCTCTCGGCCGGATTGCAGTTCGAACGACGGACCTGGTCGGGACTGTTCGGGACCCACGACCAGCGTGAGGGTATGAGCGCCTTCCTCGAAAAGCGCGATCCGGACTTCGAATGAAACTCGGTAGAACAGCGAGTCGACAGTCTCCCGATCCGAGGATCGACCGGCGACGCCGACAGTCGGCGGACGGGTCGGAACCGACCGAGCGGCGACACCCTTATGCGATACGATGGCATGCGAATGAACATGGAAGACATTCTCGTCGGCCGCGTAATGACGAACGATGTGATGACGGTTCATCCGGACACCTTCGTCGAGGAGGCAGCCTCGCTGTTGTTGGATCACGGCGTCGGATCGCTCGTCGTCGTCGACGAAGATGGACGGCTCGAGGGTATCCTCACCTCGACGGACTTCGTGGCCATCGTCGCCGCAAGCAAGCCGAAGGCGCAGACGACGGTCGAGCGATACATGAGTACCGACGTGACGACAGCAAGCGCACATGACCAGATCACCGAGGTCGCAGACCGCATGATCGATCTGGGAGTCCATCACATTCCCGTCGTTGACGACGACGGCAGCGTCATCGGAATCGTCTCGACCACCGACCTGACCGAGTATCTCTCGGGACTGGTGCCACAACGAGCGGTCTAGCCGTTCCTATCCCTGCGTCACTGCGTCGAAATCGGGTTCTACGTCCTCACGCCTCCGTCACGAGCGTCTCCTCTACCTGCGTGATAACCATGAGAAGTCCGAGGAGACCCAAAAGCGCACCCACTGCGAACGGAACCACGAACCCGTAACTCACGAGGATCCCGGATGTCAACGGTCCGAGCGCGATGCCGAATCCGAACCCCATCGTGAGTATCGAGAGGGTCGATCCGGACTCGCCCTCGCGGGCCACGTCGCCGGCGAGAGCCAGCGAGGGGGCAAACACGAGCGCGACGGCGATCCCCTGAATCAACCGGACGACGAGCATCGTCTCCGGGGTGGTCACGATCCCCTGAAACAGCGTCGAGGGAACGAGCAGAACGAACCCGGCAAGCAGGAAAGGTCTGCGACCGAACCGGTCGCAGGCCCGTCCGACCGGAACCTGCAGGATGACGTTCGTGATGGTAACGGCCGCGAACTGGGCACCGAACCAGACGGGTTGCTGATCGAGCCGGACGTTGATCTGGTTCTGGAGGGTGGCAAAGAGGGCGATGCACACGCCCATCGCGACCGTCGCGAGCCCGAGCGCGAACACCGGATCAAGCAGTCGATCCTCACCGCGGACGCGGATCGACACGTCGGTGCCGGCCGCTCTAGCGGATTCCTCGGTATCGGCGACGAGGAGGTAGACGAGGGCAAACGAGAGGTACGCGCCCGCACACGCCGCGATAAAGGAGGCGTCGAATCCCGAGAGGCTCCGATCGAGGCCGATCGTCGAGAGGTCGTAGGGGCCTCGCTCGACGATGACGCCGGCGAGGATCGGTCCGAATCCGAAGCCGATCAACCGGAAGGTGTTGAACACGCCGAAGTTACCGCCGCGCTCGCTTGGACTTGCGGCGTACTCGTTGACGAGCGCGACGACGGCGGGGATCGTCAACGCGGCGCCGAGCCCCTGGGCCGCCCGCAGGACCACGAGCATCCAGTACTGGCTCGCGAAGACGTAGAGACCGCTCGCGGTTCCAAGGAGGGCGATCCCGGAGAGGACGAACGGCTTTCGTCTCCCGGTCCGATCGGAGAGCCGTCCGGTCCAGGGCTGTGAGAGGCTGTTGAGAAAGCCGAAAAGTGACAGGACGACTCCGATGAGAAGGGGCTCGGTAACGGCGATCGACGCGGAACCGATCCCGACGCGCGTTCCGAGGAGCGCATCGACGTCGACGAGTCCGCTCGCGATGTAAAGCGGGAGGACGACGATCAGAAAGGAGTTACCGATCGCCCCGACCATTCGGGCCAGCGCGAGTACGATCACGCGTCTGTCCGTGTCGGTGATCGCGGACGTCGCCGCTCCCAACGAGCCCATCTATCTCTGCGTTCGGGAGTCGACCTAAAGGGCCTTCTGAACGGAGAAGCGTTCTCCGAGAGTTCCCCATCGATAGGCCTTGTGAGCGGACTACTCTTCGCCCGTTCTCGGTTCCTGATCCGAGTCTCGATCCGTTCCATTCCGGCGGTCGTTCGCCGTCGCTTCCGGGTCCCGATCCGCTGGATCGCCGTGCCCGCCGCCGCCGGGGGTTCGAATCGTCACCGTCGTGCCGGGATCGATCTCGACGGTCGCCTTCGCGGGAACGGGCTCCCCGTCGATCAGGTTCTCTCCAAGTGCACCGTCCTCGCCGCCGGAAACTCCTCGCGGCCGGTGTCGACGGCGCTCAGAGAGGATCGAGACGGTTGCGTCGGTTTCGATCGTGAGTACGCGTTCGATACCCAATCCACCCCGGAACTCGCCGTCACCGCCGCTTCCGGGTCGTAGCGCGTACCGCTCGATCGACATCGGGTATTCGTTCTCGATCGACTCGACCGGGGTGTTGAGCGTGTTCGTCATCCCAACGTGAACCCCGTCCATCCCGTCACGATCCGGCCGTGCGCCGAATCCGCCGCCGATCGTCTCGTAGTAGGCGAACGACCCGTCCCGTGCGCCCACGGTCAGGTTATTCATGGTTCCTTGCCCCTGCGCCGGAACGCGATCGGGTGCGGCCCTCGCGAGCGCTGTGAAGACGACGTCCGTGACTCGCTGGCTCGTCTCGACGTTCCCCCCGACGACCGCCGCCGGCGGCTCGGGGTTCAAAAGCGTCCCCTCGGGAACGGTCACCGTCACGGGGTCATAACACCCCTCGTTTGGCGGAATGTCCGGATCCGTGATACAGCGCACGACGAAGTAGACCGCGCTCCGGGCGACCGCGCTCGGCGCGTTGAGATTCCCCTCGAGTTGCCCTGCAGTGCCACTGAAGTCGACGTCCACGGTGGAGCCATCGATCGTGACCGCGACCCGGATCGGGATGTCCTCATCGCTCACGCCGTCGCCCTCGAGGACGTCCGTTGCCGCGTAGGTGCCATCCGGCAACTCGGCGATCGCCTCCGTGATCCGTTCACGCGAGTATTCGATAACCGCGTCGAACCCGGCGAAGACGACGTCGCGGCCGTATTCGTCGATGAGATCGCTGAGGCGACGCTCACCGCGTTCGTTCGCCGCGAGTTGCGCCCGAAGATCGGCCCGTCGTTCCCCGGCGTTTCGAACGTTTGCCAGCACGAGCGAACGCACGTCCTCGCGGAGTTCTCCGTTCGCCACGAGCCGTATCGGCGGGATACACAGTCCCTCCTGGTGAATGTCCCGCGCGCCGGCGGGCATGCTCCCCGGCGTCATGCCACCGACGTCCGCGTGGTGAGCTCGCGAGACGGCATATCCCACGATCTCCGGTTCAGAATCGGATGCAGCATCGACGTCGGGGGCGATCGTCGACACCAACGTCACGTCCGGGAGGTGAGTCCCGCCGGTGAACGGGTCGTTAAGCACGAAGACGTCTCCGGGTCGTGGATCGCGGTCGCGAACCGCCGAAACGGCTGCGGGCATCGCACCGAGGTGAACGGGGATGTGTTCGGCCTGTGCGACCATCCGTCCCTCGGCGTCGAAGAGTGCGGTCGAACAGTCGCGTCGTTCCTTGATGTTCGGCGAGTACGCCCCGCGGATCAGCGTTCGTCCCATCTCCTCGGCGATCCCTTCGAGGCGGTTTCGAAACACCTCAAGCGTCACTGGATCGATCCGCGGGGGATCGCCCGAGTCGTCCGACCCCATCCGGTCCATCGTCATCGGTCGCGCCCCCCCCTGGCGAGTCAACAGGATGGCCCCGTCATCGAGCACGTCGCCGTTCCACGGCGGCGGCAGAACGGTCGTGCTCTCGCCTCGTTCGAGGATCGCCGGTCCGGAAACCGTGGTTCCGGGTGCGAGTCCAGTCCGATCGTAGACGGCCGTCTCGCGCCGGCCGGTACCGGGGAATCGCACGTCTCGCTCGCCGATCCGCGGATCGTCCGTCCCGTCGTGACGTATCCTCGGCGTTGCCCCGGGGATGGTCGCCGTCGCCCGAAGAGTAACGATCTCGATCGATTCCGGGAGCGCGTAGCCGTGAGTCCGTTCGTGGGCCTCGTGAAACCGATCGGCGAGCGTCTCCGGATCGAACGGCTCGTCGACCGGGACGGTCAACTCGAAACTCTGGCCGACGTACCGACAGTCGGCGGCCCACTCGACGCGTGCTCCGTTCGAGGCGTCCGCCACCAGTTCCGCGGTGAGGCGCTCGTAATCCTCCATCAGGGCGTCCGGATCGGCGGCATCCAGTTCGACCCCCACGGTCCGGGCGGCATCGTAGGTCTCGTCGGCTGCGAGCAGTCCGAACGCGGAGAGCACTCCCCCCGGGCGTGGCACGACGACGCGGTCCATGTCGAGTGCCTCCGCAAGTGACGCGGCGTGCATCGGTCCCGCGCCTCCGAACGCCACGAGCGCGAACGTCCGCGGATCATGTCCCCGCTCGACGGTTACCGACCGGATCGCTCGAGTCATCGTCGCGTTCGCCACCCGGTGGACGCCACGAGCGGCGTCGATCGGGCCATTGAGATCGGCTTCCTCGGCGAGGTCGACCATGACGTCCCGTGCAGCCCCGACGTCGAGGTCGACCTCGCCGCCGAGCGAGGCGTCGGGACCGATGTAGCCGAGCACGACGTTCGCGTCCGTGACCGTCGGCTCCGTCCCGCCCCGGCCGTAGCAGGCTGGTCCCGGACGTGCCCCCGACGATCGCGGGCCGACACGGAGCGCGCCCCCACCGTCGACCCATGCGATCGATCCACCGCCGGCGCCAACGGTGTGGACATCGACCATCGGCGTCCGGATCGGGTGGCCGTCGATCTCCGAATCCGTCGTTCGCTCGACGTCACCATCCCGGACGAGACTCACGTCGCTTGACGTCCCGCCCATGTCGAAGGTGATGAGCCCCGAACGTGATCCGTCCCCGATCTCGGGGCCGGATTCAACCGTGGCCGCGGCCCCGACGACGCCCGCGGCAGGTCCCGAAAGCGTCGTCGTGACCGCCCGATTTCGGACGGTCTCCGGAGAGGCGGTTCCACCGTTGGCTCGCATGATCCGTGGGGTCGGAAGTCCGACGTCCCGCGCGCGCTCGACCAGTCGACCGACGTAGTCATCGATCGCCGGCCGGACGTACGCGTCGACGACGGTCGTCGCGGTTCGTTCGTACTCACGAAACTCCGCAAGGACCTCATGGGAGGTAGAGACCGGAACATCGAGTTCCGACCGCAGCGTCCGCGCGACGGCCCGCTCGTTCTCGGGGTCGGCGTAGGCGTGCAACAGACAGACCGCGACCGCCTCGATCTCCCGGTCTCGAAGCGTCGCCGCGAGATCGGAGACCGCCTCCGCATCCACCGGTCGTCGGACGCCATCGGGCGTCGTTCGCTCGTCGATCTCGAATCGCAACTGGCGGGGGACCAGCGGGTCGGGCTTTTCAGCCGTGAGATCATAGAGGGCCGGCCGATCCTGTCTCCCGATCTCGAGGACGTCTCGGAATCCCTCCGTGGTCACGAGCGCCGTCCGTGCGCCGTCCCGCTCAAGGAGGGCGTTGACGGACACGGTCATCGCGTGCGCGAACTCGTCGATGGATGTCGGCTTGAGTCCGGCACGATCACACGCCTCGTGGATCCCACGAAGGACCCCGACGCTCTGGTCGTCCGTCGTCGGGACCTTCGCGGTGACGAGTCGTCCCTCGACGGCGAGCGCGACGTCGGTGAACGTCCCGCCGACGTCGACGCCGATCCGCTTCGCGTCGGGATCGCCGTTTCGATCACCGGGGGCCGCTGCCTCGGTCTCAGGTTCCATGTCCATTCTCAGAGACGGCCGAGCCGGGGTGTGGTTGTGTACCGATCACGACGTCCATCACGATCCCGTCGTTTATATACTCTGGCGTGACTTTACCACGACATGGAGTTTTGCGACGAGTGTGGTTCGATGATGAAAGCCGGCGAGGGGGAAGACCACTGGGTCTGTTCCGCCTGCGGATTCGAGAAGGGTCGTGATGAGGAGTCCGAGGCGGCGATGGTCACCACCGAGGGGCAGGAGTCCTCGGAGATCATCGACGTCAGCGACGCCGAGGACAAGGGACTGCCGACGACCACGGCTCATTGTCCCGAATGCGGTAACGACACCGCCTACTGGTACATGCAGCAGATCCGGTCCGCCGACGAGTCCGAGACTCGCTTTTTCGTCTGTACTGACTGCGAACATAAGTGGCGCGAGGACGATCACTGAGGCAATCGGGGAGCCAGTTCCCTCCTCTCGGTCCCCGGAAGTAGTCCCGATTTCCGGAAGTAGTCCCGATTCAGGGACGTCGCGCGAAGGTGAGATACCCGGTGTGACCGACGCCCGCCGTCGAGGGACGTGACCCTCGCTCGGAGAAGTCCATCTCCCGCTGGATCGTCTCCAGCGTGTTGATCTCCTCGAGACCAGCCTGACGAGCGGCTTCGACGATCGATCGCGTTCCCTCCACGAACGGTGAATATGCGGCCAGAAATCCGCCGGGAACGAGTAGTTCCGGCGCACGCTCCACGATCTCGTCAGCGTCGCCGGTGTCGAGCGTGAGTACGTCGAAGGGGGCTTCGACATCGACATCTTCCTCGGCGTCTTCAACATCTTCAGCATCCTCGTCAGCAGTCTCTCCCACGAGCGTGTCGATCTCCGTGGTGAGATCGCCCGTTCGGACGTCGACGCAGTCGTCGACACCGGCGATCCGCATGTTCGCGCGGGCGACCTCGGCGAAGTCGGGATCCCGCTCGTAGGTCGTCACTGAGGCACCGGCTCGGCCAAGAGCGACGGCGAGGATCCCCGTTCCGGTCCCCGCATCGAGGACCCGATCACCGCGGGCGATCCCGACGTGTCCGATGACGAGCCCGACGTCACGGGGCATCATCGGCGCACCGGTTCGTTCGAGGTGATCGAAGAGGTCGGGGAGCCGAAGCTCGCGGACCTGGAAGGTCTCGCCGAGGTGGGTCTCGATCACATCGCCACCCGCGACGTCCTCGGGGATCTCGAGAACGCCGAGGTCGGTGCCGAACTCCTCGCCGGGTTCAAGCAGGTATTCCCGGCCGTCACCGACGAGGAGGTAGGCAGGATCGGTCACTCGAGACGAGCGATCGCTGCAGCCAGATCGCCCTCCTCGGCCTCGAGCGCCTCGATTGCATCCTGCTCGGGAACGCCGGCGCGCTCGGCGACGATCGCGATGTCGTCCTCAGGAAGCGCGGCCGCCTCCTCGGCTGCACCGGAATCCTCGCCGCTTCCGCCGGTTCCGACATCGACGGATTCGGGCTCGCCGACGATCTGGTAGGTCTCTTGCCCCTGGGCGTCCATCCGCGTGACCTGCGGGGCATCGAAGACGAGGTCCTCCTCGCCAGTTCGGATGACGACCTCCTCGACGTCGAGTTCGGTGACGTCGATCCCCATCTGTTTCATCATCTGTTTCATCTTTCGCGGGTTCATCCCGCCGCCTCCAAGCATACGCCGAAAGTCGTCGCCTGACAGGAAAAGGGTGACGAACCGGATCGTTCGATCGGTCCTCGGATCGAGTCGGGCAGTCCTCCAACAGTTAAGTTCCGAACGCGCCCAGGGATCGGTAATGTACGATCCCGACGAGCTGGAGGCGATCCGCGAGGCGAAAGACGAGTGGGAGGCAGAGACCTACGGTCCCACCGTCGATCGCTTCGGCGAGCGGGAGGACGCCTTCGAAACCGACACCGGCGGGCAGACGATCGATCCGCTCTACACTCCGGCGGACGTCGCCGACCTCGAGTACGGCGAGGATCTGGGATTTCCGGGCGAGGAGCCGTTCACCCGCGGTGTCTACTCGACGATGCACCGCGGGCGACTCTGGACGATGCGCCAGTATGCCGGCATGGGTACGGCAAGCGAGACGAACGAGCGGTTTCATTACCTCATCGAGGAGGGATCCTCCGGGCTGTCGATGGCATTCGACCTTCCGACGCAGATGGGCTACGACTCGGACGCCTCGATGGCCGAGGGCGAGGTCGGCCGGTCGGGCGTCGCAATAGACACGCTCGCCGACTTCGAGCGCGTCTTCGAGGGGATCCCCCTCGATGAGGTCTCGACCTCGATGACGATCAACGCGCCGGCGGCCGTCCTGTTGGCGATGTACGTCGCGATCGGCGACCAACAGGGCGTTCCCCGCGAGAAGCTCCGCGGGACGATCCAAAACGACATCATGAAGGAGTATATCGCCCGGAACCTCTACATCTATCCGCCCGACCCCTCGATGCGGCTCATCACCGACATCTTCGAGTTCTGTGCCGCGGAGACGCCGAAGTTCAACACGATCTCCATATCGGGCTACCACATCCGCGAGGCCGGATCGACGGCGGCTCAGGAGGTCGCCTTCACGCTCGCAAACGGGATCGAGTACGTGGAGGCCGCCCTCGATGCCGGCCAGGACGTCGAGGAGTTCGCCCCGCAGCTATCGTTTTTCTTCAATGCCCACAACGACATCTTCGAGGAGGCGGCGAAGTTTCGTGCGGCTCGCCGGCTGTGGGCCCGGATCATGACGGAGCGGTTCGACGCCGAAACCTCGGCATCCAAACGGCTCAAGTTTCACACCCAGACCGGCGGATCGACGCTCACCGCCCAGCAGATCGAGAACAACGTCGTCCGGGTCGCCTATCAGGCACTCGCGGCGGTCCTCGGCGGAACCCAGAGCCTCCACACCAACGGGAAGGACGAGGCGCTCGCGTTGCCCACCGAGCAATCGGTTCGAACGGCGCTTCGCACCCAACAGATCCTCGCCCACGAATCCGGGGCCGCGGACACGATCGATCCGCTCGCCGGGTCCTATTACGTCGAGAGTCTGACCGACGGGATCGAGGAGGACGCCATCGAGATCATCGAGTCGATCGACGAGCGTGGCGGCATGCTGCCGGCCGTCGAGAGCCAGTGGGTCCAACGGCAGATCCAGGACGTCGCCTTCGAGCGGCAACGCGAGATCGAGTCGGGCGATCGGGTCATCGTCGGCGTCAACGAGTACCAAAGCGACGAGGACCCGGAGATCGACTTAGAGGAAGTCGATCCGGAACGCGAGCACGAACAGCGAGAGCGCCTCGCAGCGGTCAAAGAGGATCGCGATTCGGCCGCCGTCGAGGACGCCCTCGAGTCGATCCGTGAGGCCGCAACCGAAGGGGAGAACCTTCTTCCGCCCATCGTCGACGCCGTGAAACACTATGCCACCGTCCAGGAGGTATGCGACGTGTTACGCGAGGAGTTCGGAGAGTATCAGCCCGGGTCGGCGATCTGAGCGGGAAGGAGGCTCCGCGATCCGAACGGTGATGGTAGCCCGACGATCCGAGCAGTGATGATGGACGGATCTCCCGAACGAGTTCAAAGCTCGCTTGCGAAGTCCGGGCGTGGTATTCGACGCCGGGAGATCACTCGTCTTCGGCAGTGAAACTCCCGACGCCCTCCGCCGGCGGCGAGACGATCTCGAAACTCCGTTCGCTCCAGTCGTCCTCGACGAAGACGAACACGCGACCGCCGGCAACCTCCGGATCGGCTTCGATCTGTGTCCGCTCTCCGGCCCGGCGTGCCGCTACACCCGGGAACAACTCCTCGCCGTCACCGGGTTCGAAGATCACGCGGCCGACCCCCGTGTCCTCAAGAATCTCGTCGTGGGTCTTCAGGTCGTTTACGTACGTCATCACGCCCTCCGTCTCCGTGGGGTCGGTGACGAGGACGTGGGTCTGTTTGCCCGGTCCGGCGGTGAGAGTCCCGTCGACGGTGGAGGGGGCCCCACGATACAGCGTGGTGCGGCCGTCGAGATACTCCACGACGACACCCTCCTCGCGAAGCTCGACGCCGATGGTACTCGGCGGGATCTGCGAGCGTGCTGTGGTGGACATACCGTTCGTTCGGTCGGCGACCCCAAAAGCAACGCGTTCGGTCCGGACGTCGATCCCGGAGGCGTCGCCCCCGATCGCCTTCGGGACCGTCACACCTTTGGGGTCGCTTTCGGTTCGATCGGTATGCACGGACGGGCAGCCGCACTCGGTGCGGGGACGATACTCAACGCGCTCGCGACGGAGACCGGATCGGCGTTCGGCATCGACGTCGAGACCCGGGCGACAGTGGAACTCGCGTCCGACGCCGACGACGTCGACGGCGAGATCGCCGAGGACGCCGAGGCCGACACCGCGCTCATCGAACGCTGTGTCGAACTCGCGGTCGAACGCTGGGGCGATGGAGAAGGTGGAACGGTCAGAACGGACAGCGACGTGCCGCTTGCGGCCGGTCTCAAGAGTTCGAGTGCGGCCGCAAACGCGACCGTGCTTGCGACGTGTGACGCGCTCGGGGCGACCGTCGCGGGCGCACACGCGGAGGATACCAATCCCGATCTCACCCGCCTGGAGGCGTGCCGTCTCGGCGTTCGGGCCGCACGTGAGACGGGTGTCGCGGTTACCGGCGCCTTCGACGACGCCACGGCCTCGATGCTCGGGGGCGTCACGGTCACGGACAACACCGGAGACGAGCTGCTCGATCGACGGTCGATCGAATGGGACGTGCTCGTCTGGACGCCACCCGAGCGCGCCTACAGCGCCGACGCTGATCTCGATCGCTGTCGAAACGTGGCGTCGATGGCCGAGCTCGTCGCCGATCTCGCCTTGGAGGGACGATACGCCGAGGCGATGTCGGTCAACGGGCTCGCCTTCTCGGCCGCGCTTGGGTTCTCTCCCGATCCCGCCGTCGAAGCGATGCCCCACGTCTCCGGGGTGTCGCTTTCGGGGACCGGCCCGAGCGTTGTCGCCGTCGCCGACCCGGCGGATCCGGAGACCGACCTCGATCGCGTGTGGGATATTTGGGACGACCGCGACGGGAGCCTCCGATCGACGACGACTCGAAACGATGGTGCAAGGATTATTGCGGAGTGACGACGAGGGACACCCATGAGCACGAACGACTCGGATCCAGAACAGATGGAACTCGACGAACTTCGAGCCGAGATCGAGGACATCGATCGCGAGATCGTGGAGCTGATCGCCCGCCGGACCTACGTCGCCGACACCGTCGCGCAGGTCAAATCCGACCAGGACCTCCCGACCACCGACGAATCACAGGAGGAGCGCGTGATGGAACGCGCCGGCGAGAACGCACGGCAGTTCGACGTCGATGCCAATCTCGTAAAGGCGATCTTCCGGCTATTGATCGAGTTGAACAAGGTCGAACAAAGACAAAACCGGTAAATCGCAAGACGGCGAAGTGATGGCGGTTCTTGCAGAAAGTCCTTTAAATAGGGTATAAGTCATCGAAGCAGAAACCCCAAAATAGCCGCTCTGTTGAGACACTCATCGAATGACAGGAATTCGTGCTGAAGACGGGTCTCTTATGCAGCTCTGAACTGCCGGAGACAGAAACTGGATCGAGCCCACATAGAGAGTAATCGAACTGGTCGCAGCAGTTGACGCGCCTCATACCGAGACGTCGGTGGGGTCAAATAGCTTGATTCTGTCAGTAACCTGTGGCTCGCCTCTATCGATATAAAGACGACACTCGACGTCACTTCTTGCTTGGCTCGGTCAATGGCGCAAACACCACCATCCAGTGTACCCCTCTTGCCAACCAAATCTTCAGACAGATGGAGTATGATCCCGGAATTCGGGGCACGCGGCAGGGGCCTCAGCTCCCCGGCGAACTTGTCCACGGGATGTGGGGAGTCAAATTGCTGTATACGGGCACCGGTGAAGACAGGGGAGACCAGCAAGGAAATTTAACCGAAGGTGGAGGCTCTCCAGAGTTGGCCGACATCGAGCGTGAGGCCTTACGCAAGCTCCTCGTAGGTTACTCTGGCCCTCAGCGAGACGATCTGGAGGCCCTCGCCGACACACTAGGTATTTCTGCCAATCAAGAACAGACAGACCAGAATAGGGGCGGTTCACCATCTTCTCCCTCACACGAACCAGGGAAATTTGCGTCACAAGGCAAAGATTCGGTCGATGATACAGTCGTTCAAACCGAACTTGAAAAGTCGGGGGTCATAGACAGCATTCCGACGGCGGCGTTCAAAGAGTGGTATGGCGAGAAATCAAGAGGGACGTTTCTCGGTACGATCCTCTCATCAAAAGCGGTCGTCCGGACACTCGCGTTTCTCGCTTTGCAGGAGGACGTCCAGAGTTTTGGGGTTGAGGGGGTAGATGACGATGACGATGTTACAAAGGTCTCAGCGCTGATGTCTTCGCAGGATGTATTCGACACAGAGGCACAGATTGGAATTGCGCGATTCAATGCAGGCGACGGATTCCAGCCTGACGAGGACAATTGTAGCGGACTATGGAAAGACGACTTCCCCTTAGCGACATGGTTTGTCTCCTCAACCCTTTACCCAGAGTCTGAGGAGATGACACAGTCAATCCACTGTTCGACGACTATTGATATCGGCCCATCAGGAGTTGACGGGGTTCACACAGATGTTTCGGGGGAGTCGGGTCACTTTCGCGAAGTCTGTGCCATTCGCCAACATCAACTCGAACTTACTGAGCAAGTGCTTGAGCGTCACGTCGAGAGCTCCGGCCCATTCAGTCTCTCTGCCAAGACCGAATTCAGCCAATATCACTCGGCGGTCGACTACCGTGTAGACATGTTCGACTTCTCGCCAGACGAGTAGTCCTCAGCAAACGGCTTTTACATGCTGCTTTGTGTCTGTAGAATACAATTTCAACAGGGCCAACAGATTCGAGTGTTCAAATACCGAGCTTGAACACGCCTTCTCGATACTCCGACTCGACGTCATCATAGTACATGTGCACATAGCGATGGAACGCCGACCGACTGTTATCAAGTTCCCCGCCCATGGTGTCACCACGAAGGTACTGTACCTTCGGTTCCTCCATACCAGCCTTTGCCCGAAACCAGGTCGACATCCAGTGGCGTGACCAGTGCGGTGTAATTGACCGGAACTCATCTTCTTCATCAAATTCGTACTCGGGCCACCAGTGCTTCCGCCATACGTGACCGAGACTCGACTTCTTCATCTGCTTCCCCTTCTGCGTCAAAAACAGCCACGGAGCATCATTGTCTGGCCGAATCAATAGCCAGTCAATAAGCACGCGACGTGTCTCATCGTCCAGAGGAATGACCGTAGGGCGCTCACGCTTGTTGCCATCCCGAGATTCTTCTGGAGGGATGTACACCGCGTTCGCCGCATCGTCCAGTTGGTCGTGCGTTCCCATCGTCTCGTAATGACTCAGTACGTCAGGATTCGTAATGTGAATATCTTCCATCCGAATGTTCGCCAGCTCCGAGGAACGAACACCGGTTTTGAGTTGGAAGACTGTAGCCGCGCGCTCCCCGACGTGCTTGATACTCTTCACCAGCTCGCTCAGCTCTTCAAGTTCCACCTTCGGATGATCGTTCGGACTTTCGTTTTCCAGATCCTTCTCGCGCTTCGATTTAACCCGGAGGAACGGATTGTAGCTCGTTGGATGCGGGAACCTGGGATTCCGCTGCATCCACTCGTACACCTTCTTCACGTGGTTGATCTTCTTCCGTACCTGTGTGCCCTTCATCCGGGGGAGGCAGACATCAACGAATGCTTCGATTTGACGCTCAGTCGGCAGTGTCGGGTGGCGATCGTACTGGCTCATGTGCCGCTTCCAATCCCGGAACGATACCTGATAGTGATCTTTCGTTTTCTCCTTGATGCCCTTGTTGTCAATAAACTCGCTGTAGTAGTACTCAAACCAATCCGTGTCAATAGCCTTCATCTGCGGATTGAGTCCTGCGAGTGGATCTGCTTCGAGGCCAAACTCTTCAGCGACTGCGTCTTCTGGATTTTGCATTAATTCTCCTCCTGCGTTTCTGGAACGTTCGTTCGGTCGAACAACCGCGTTTGCCAAATGTCGTGTACTGCACCACGCAACAGCACAGCCATCACGACCGGATTATACCGGTGCGGATAGTCAGCGTGGTACTGCATCCACCGATACCAGCGAAATAGTGGCCGGAACCGGGCGTCATGCACTGTCTTCAGTTTCTCCATCTCGTCTCTCTGCTCCGACAGATGCTCTTCGATGTCCTGCGGGTCGGCGAGCGCTGGGTGTACGTCGTGTTCGTCGCAATACTCCTGCCATTCACGATACGCTTTGCCGTACACGTACCGTCTCGTGTGCGCGCTCAAATCCGCCAATTCTTGGGCATCGTACTCATTCCAAGCGTCTTCAGAGGTCAGTTCAGATGTGTGGTTTTCGAGGTAGTACCGCGCTGGCACGTCCTCGAGATTTTTGAAGACTCCCAGAAATGCGAGTGCATCCTGTTCAACAATCGATCCCTCGTGGTATCCGGAGTCGTAGTCGTAGTTCGTTTCAATCATCTCGTGTACATTCTTCCTTGTTCATCAATCTCGATCTCGTTGCCTTCGACGTCATCCAAAATCCGCGTTACGCGAGAATTGGCTGTGTTGGCAACGTGTTGTACGACCTGCCCGTATTCTGCCCCGGGATTCTCATCGATATACTCGATGACAGCTTCACGTTCGCTTCTGTGAACTTGCCCTTCCAATTCCTCGATGCGGTCGCGTGCACGCTGAAGCTCTTTCCGGAGGTCGTTCCGTCGCCGGCGAAGATCGTCGCGTGACTCGGTCGGTTCAACATCTCGGTTGAACTTTTTTTGGCCAGCACGCACCATGGACTTGACCCAGTCGCTTGTTGACATCCCCATCTCCTCGGCCTGTTCGACCCAGTCCTCATATTCTTCATCGGGGATGTACGTGGCGACTTGTTCACTCATCGATAGATTTGGAGACTTACGTGGCGGGCTTGATCAGCACGGCACCGTTGAGAATAGACGGTACAACGGCGTTGACGTCGTGCGGGATGCCGAGCCGACGAAGGTCATCGGCAGTCAAGTAGATGGCCACACCTCCCCGGTCACCGTTCGGAGCGCTTGCAATGGTTGCAGGCTCTCGCTCGGACTCCGTGTCGACTTCGTCATCGTGATCGTCGGAGTCTTGTTCGGGTGCGTGCGTGGGTGTGGTTGGCGTGTCGGTACTCATTCGTAGTCGATACCTCCGTGAGCGCGGGGAGAGCGGGAGAGAGTCTTAGTCATCTATGGTTGGTACTCGTTGTGTCTCGTTACCCGGAACCAACCGTCACAGCGGGCGTGACCGTCGCTTCTGGGCAGTTCTCGCAACCTTGTTGGTTGCTCCACTACCACCAAATCAAGCACCCATATTAAAACTATGGACTAGAGTTGCACACTAACACAACCTCTTAACAATTGTCGGGGAACGGGACTACTCTGCCTGAGAACGCAAATCGTCCAACCACTCGATGCATTTCTTAGCGACGAACTCTGCATCGCCATTCTCGGTGTACTCTGCCTGCTCCTGGAGAAGCTCGAGCTTCTCGAGGACAGCATCGATCTCGGACGCAGGAACCGTCCCACTAGCCGACGGGTGTGACTCGGATACAGCCGCTTCCCGCAATTCGTCCATTCCACCATCTGTTGTGGCCACACCGGCCTGACGAAGCCGTTCTCGAACTGCATTCTTTACACTCTCTGATGGCTCTTCTTCAAGGTCTCCCTCACGAAGCTTCTCCCAGTTCTCAGGGTCACGATCTTCGATATCGTTGAAAATCTGCCTGACATACTCGTAACTCGCGTCTAACGCGTCAGCGATATCCTTCTTAGCTGCATTATCGCTAACAACGTGATGTGCAGCGATGATCAGCTCTTTTTTCGGCGTATCCTCGACAATATCTTTCGCGGTAAGTGCTTCTGTGCTCATAGTTTGACCTTCTTCGCCTTCTTGCTCGTATTCTTCGAGCCTCTCTTCCAGCTCACTCTTAAGCCCGTAATCCAGGACTTCGATGTAAGTCTCTCGCGGGATTTCTCCGGACTCCAGCTCGTTTAGCAGTCGGGAAACGTACTGCTGGCTGGCATCACTGATGGCCTCGACAGCCCTCCGGTCTGGATCGCGCTCAGCGGCCAGCCATGCGTTGATGATGATTTCCTGCTTTGAATAGGAATCGAGCGGGTCGGCAGGTTCTGTCGACACACCTTCGATACGCTCGACTACCTCACCATCAGTGCCGTACGCTACGATGTCTCGCGTCGGTTTCAGCCCGTCAACACCGCGATGCTCGCCTTCGGTAGACTCGGTGATGTGATCTCGGATCTCCGGGAGGGACTGCCGGGTGTGCTCGCAGTACGGGCATTTCCACTCAGAGATCTTGTCTGTGTCTGGGTTGGCGGATAGAGGTTTGTTGTTCATGCTGCTATGGACAAACACCCGGGGTATGACGTCTGTCTTTACGGCTCCAGGGTTGCTTATTCACAACTTCTGGTGCAACTCACTTAATAGTTGGTATCGTAGTTGCCTCAATGTCAACTCTCGGTCGCGAGCATGCAGGCTCCCTCCCGGGTGACCTCATGCAATCGATCGTACCCGCCATCGAACGAATACAGCAAATCCAGTTGACGCAGTTGTTTTAGTGCGTCTGCGTACTCTCTCCCATCAATATTCGGGAATTCATGCTCAACACGGCTATAGAGTACCGTATTGGGGATCGTGCCGTGACTATCGATCGTATCGAGAATCGATTGGCTGATTCGTTTTTGCCGTGTTTCCGAGCTCATCAACCGGTCTGTGTACGGGTATCCCTCGGTAACTTATAAGCAGTAACGCAACGGGTGGAAGTAAAACCCCAACAAAACGACAAACCTACTCGTCTCGAGGGCCGTAAAACAACTCCGGACGCCACTCCTTCAAATCATCCACCAACATCTTGAATGTCATCACGTGGTCAACCGGCGGATGATTCAACGAATCGATTTCGGGGTCAGCACCCTCAAGACGTAGATTGTACGTATCTCGATGCCCCCGCATCGCGAGCGTCTCCGGAATCGGCATCGACAATCCAGTGTACCCTCGCATCGTTAATTCCTCCAACACACCAACGAGCACGTCACGCGTCGGGCAGACCCACCAGGACTCCCCCCGCAGGTAGGCAAGCTTCGTGGCGTCCGACTCGATCCCACCCACGTCACTCGTCCCGGTCTCAACCTCAAACACGTGACGCGTGTGCTTATCGACGTCCTCGCCGTTCACGAATTGCAGCCCGCCCTTCTGCCACATCACGCAGTCCAGCTCGGCCCCCTCGATTGTCGGGTACATTTCGAACTCCATCTGGTCGTTCCAGTCCCATTTTTCCTCGCTCCACCAACGAGTCAGGTGTATGCCGAGACGGTGCACGATGTTCTCGCCAGTATCCCCGGTGTTCTCACCGCTGAATGTTCGGTCGACGAGGTCTCGACCGCTCGGCGTCAAATTCCAGAACCTTCGGTGGATGATGCGTTCGCGTGGTTCTGAGTCGATGTATGGAGGGCCAATCAAATCGAGACGTTCGAGGAGTTCCAGGTCTGGATCGAACCAGTCCACCAACCATCGATGCCCCTCAGTGATGTAGTGCGTGCGCGTAACTCGCTCTTTGGTCTCGGGATGCTCGAAGAAGATCTCGCCGTCGACCTCGAGGTAGCCGAGGGCCGCGACGAACTTCAGGTCGGCCTCGGTGAGCGGGAATTCTTCTCGGTACTTCTTCAACAGATAGTTGACCTTCGCTTCCTTCCCGACTCGACGAGATCGACGTTCGACGCCTCGCTTTGCTTCCGGGCACTGCTCAAAGAGTTTCGCGTGTTTGGTTGAACCGTCACTGTGCTGCTGCTGTACGGGATTGCTTATAGACTGGCTGGCCATACTTACAACAGGATTTGGTTGCAATTAAGTGTTGTTACAGCTATACGAACAGACTGTCGTACTAGCCGACTGATAGGTATCGGCGAGCGCGAAAACAGCGTATTTGTTACAGCTATGCAAAGCGTTACAGCTATACTCTCGATGGGGTGAGCGCGGGACGTTCTGTTGTTACAGCTTCTGCAAATAGAGTAGAAGAACAAGAGAAAACAGTACCATGCAAAAAGTAATATCAAAATATTGACTCTAACACCACAGGGGCTTGAAACCGCGGGGAGGTGCCAGCCAAAGCGATCCCGGCCCAGTAGGCAACACTACCTGCCAGGACACTTCAAACTACGAACCGCATGAAAAAGCCCACCCGTCCGGCTAGCGCGAACTAACGGCGAGACGCCGCACGTAGGTCTCGAAATCAGCGACAGAACCAGCCAAATGCAAGTACTCCGGAGCCTGCTGTCCAGCTCCATTGAAATCGCTCACACCAGTGATGATCCCGTCGTTCACAGCCTGTTCCATCAACTCCATCGGGAGAATAGCCGCTCTGTGCGCGATCTCGCTCAAGTCTGCGGCATTGATTGTGGTAGCTGGCGCCATCACTTATCGCCTCCGAGGTAGCGGAAGACGTTCCCACCGACACTCTCAACAACACCGTCACTATCGAGTTCGTTCATCGCCAGCAACAGCGTCTTCGGATGTGCATCGATAGCCAGCGCAAAGGATGGCACGGACACGTCATCACCCTCATCGAAGCGTGCAGAAATCTTCCCACGGGCACGCTCAGCAAGCTCCTCAACGTCTTCGTCACCATCACCCGCAAACACAGCGGTACCTCCGTCAGAGGTGTCTGTGCCTTCAGAATCAGTCCTATCGCCACCATCAGCAACAGCAGTCACGATTTGATTCACACCAGAATCCGCATGACCGGTGTAACCGACGCCTTCCTGGATATTCTCAACCTTCGTCGTGCCATCCACGACCTCCAACTGGAGCGACCCCTTGTACGTGCTGACGCGCACGTCTTCCAGCACATACAACTCATCTTCCTCGAGCGGAGCCTTCCCGTCCAGCTCGCATCCAACCCAATCAACGATATCGATAGTACCGGTCGAGTCCGAGATCACGCCCTGGGCCTCTGGGCCGTGCTTGGAATCAGTATCCCAATTATTCACCTTTGCCGTGACCGTCGTGTACGGATTTCCTTCATTCGAAAGGTCATCAACAGCTGTCGCGACGTCCTCGAGCGACTCAGGATTCTTGGCTGGAGAGTCTTCCTCGTCACCGAGACCGAACGCACGCAGGTTCACGTCGAGAGCCTCCGCGACATGGTTCGTATCGATACGCGCACACCGGTTCAAACCAGTCGTCGGCTGCGAGTGCGTCAGCACGTAACTCCCAGCATCGTCGGAACGCTCCCGCATGTGATCTTTGTAGTCCGATGCGCTCGTCAGCAAGTCAACACTCGATACGTCGTGGTCGCGTACGTACTTGCTCACAGCGTCGTGACACGACGCAAGGTGCAGAGCCAACTCCTCGTTAGCCTGCCCCTCATTCACGACAGTGAAGTGCGTGTCTCGTTCCAAGTAATCTGCCTGGGCAGCCCGTGACAGCAACTCCACGAAGTCATCCAGATGCGAATTACGACCACCAGCACCTGCACCGATTTCCTTCGCGGCATACAGAATAGCCTCTTCCAGTTCTGCATCACTCGGAACCACGTCTTCAGTCACGTTTGCTTCCTCTTGGAGGGACTCGGCGAACTGACGAATCATCGACACACCGAAATGAATAGTCTGAATGCCCTGTTGCGGCAAGTTGTCGAGAGAATCGAAACCATTCGCGTTCAGGAGCTTCACAACTTCTTCTCGTGATTCTCGCCACATCGCCCGGATCTCGTCATCATCGATACCCAGCACGAACCGGTAGTAGGCGAGTGCGTGTTGTTCCAAATCACTACCATCTGGATAATGCATGTTACCTTCAGCATCGCGGTAGTCGCTCCCGGACAACCGTGAGAATGCAGTTACGGTGTCAGATCCGTCATCCTGAACGTCTCCCAGGAAGCGTGTTTGGATACTCCGGCGTTCCTCGGCGTTGCCCTGGATGCGCTGTTCACCGCTCACCATCACCGGTGCGAGAAGTTTGTAGTCATTCGTGGACTCGTCTGGATTCCCACGTGATGCGTTCGACCCGACTGTCGTTCCACGAAACAGCTTCTGGAACCGGTCGACCTCGTGGTCGGCCATGTCGCCAGGCTTGTATTCGTCGTACCACATCGGGATGCTGTTCGACGAGGAAAGCGCGGACGTCAGCGCAAACTTCGTGTCATCGACTTCCATCGGTAGCGAGTTCATTCCCACCAGCGCCCACAGCAAGCGTAGTGACGCAGATTTTCCGGCGCCGGTCTCTCCGACAATGGTCAGTGCGTTGAATTGCCCTTCCCAGTCCTGAATGTATGGACGCATCGGTGTCGAGTACAGCCAGCCGAGGACTGGCAGCAACCGCTCGCTGTTCCGCATGTCTGTCGCCAGGTCGATTGTTTCGAGAACGTGCTCAGGGTCGTACTCGGTGTGTTCATCTGGGGTCAGTGACCACGCACGCTCGGACGTGTTCCCTTTCTCAAGGTACACTGTTTCTGGGTTGTCAGTCCACCCGTCAGCCGTCAGTACACCATTCGGTGTGACAAGCTCACTACTCTCCGGTTTGATACCCATGTACCGTGTTCCGTCTCGGATTGGCGCGTCTTGACCGCCAATCAATTTCCGAAGCTCGGCCAGCCATTCATCGCCACCTTCCCACGTCGTCGTGATTCCGGTCACGACGTTCGACTTGAACGTGCGAGTGTCGTTGAATACAGTCGCTGGAACGGTGACAGTGTACGAGTTCTCACCGGATTGCGGGTGGACTTCCATCTCGATCAAGCGCTCGCCTTCCTTGAATAGGTACGAGAGCACATCGAGACGGAAGTTCGCCACAGTCACCCATTCATCATCACCGGTTTCTTCATCAACAGTCCAGTACCCACACGTATCTCCCTCGAACCGCAATGAGGAGAAGGAGTCGAACTGCTTGTCTTCCGCGGGGGCAGACCTTTGTTTTGGACGTGTCCCGTGATACGGAATCGAGCACAAGCACGACTCTTCTTCTTTCAGGATGCCGTGCTCTCGAAGCGTAGACAGCGCTGGCGGGCACATGCCAGCGAGATCCATTTTCTCTGCGAGACGCTTCAGGTGCTTGCGCGTCTTCTGTTCGTCAAACTCTGTTGAGTCACCGAATGGCGCGTATTCACCGAAATGCTCCGTAACTGTCTCAACAGAGTATCCGGCGGCGAGCCCGAGCAAGCCAGCAAACGTGTCGATTTTGAACGCGTTCGGATGCTCTTCTCTCGCTTCACTCGACCGGAACGACAGCGCTGCGTGGTAACAGTCTGGCATTTCATCTGGTGCGTCTCCACGCGCGAAGTCAACATCAACTGGATCGGCAGGGTCGTGCTCGCCAATCGGTTCACCACGAATCTCGACACGATCCAAGACTTCCCCAACGGAGAGGAACACGGGGACTCTGGCGTCGTTCGTCAGATCGTACTTACTGTCTTCGCACCCTGGAATGTCGGCAGGCGCGACGACGTGGGACTTGACTGCGGAGCCGCGCAGGTCAATCCAGTCGTGATTCAGGTTGATGTCGGATTCGGACACGGGGTCGTGCAGCGCGAAGTACAGGTGTGCACCGCCGTTTTGCGACTTAACGACTGGCACGTCCTCTGCATCCGTGACTTGCACGTCGTCAGCGTCGACCTGGTCGGTTTTGTACAGGTCGAGGTCGAAAATCAGCAGGTGAAAGCCGGTGTTGATGTTCTCAGTTGAGTCCATCCCGGCGATACCCCAGCGGTCATGCGAGGACTCCTGTACGTCTTCGTGCGTGTACACGTGCTCGGCCTCATCGAAGTCCTGACTGTACCCACCCCATTTGTCCATCGGGTGCTTGGTGTCGGACGCGATGCGGATGTACCGGAAGTCGCCAGTGTTGAATTCGAGATCTTCGTCGACTCCACCGTCAGTCATCAGGCGACGTTCGGTCGATGTGTCGGTGCTGCTGTTGTTGGTAGGTGTGCGCGATTCGTCTGGCGTATTCTGGGAGACCGAGAAGTCCCCCAGGGAGGTTTGTTGTGCGGACATTGTCTCAACCATGAGGCAGTTGGGCGGCGAGTGCGCGCCGCGCCTCACTTACCATCACGTACCCATCCGTATCTTAAAAGTGTTTGGTGTATCCAACCAACTAACAGTAGGATCAGGCAACTATGTGTAGTTTTCGCGGTTCGATTTAACGGGCATCTTCCGATTTAACACCCCGACGTTAACCAGAAAACCACCAGATAGCAGCGTGGTAGGTAACGCATTTAACAGGTTTAACGGCAAAAGATAGGGGGGTCTACCCGCTCAGGGAATCAGAACAGTAGATTAGAGAATCGCTCTCCACACGTACCCCCCATTACAGAGGTGTTAAATCTGTTAAATGGTATTACTATCGTACTGCTGCGTTGCGGTTTTCGGTTTAACACCCCAGATGTAAACCGGTGTTAAGGGTGTTAAATGGCTCAGGGAAGGATTCTTAATTTGTTGTACCAGTATGTTCTGGTAGAGCGGCTGACCGTCGTTCCAGCTCGCCCTCGGAAAAGGAGATCCTCAACCATGAGGCGGGCCATGCAGGGGCGGGAGTAGTGCCCTGCCCATTCTCGATAGTTCGGTAGGCAACAGTTTGTGTTGTATCCAGTGTCTTCTCGTCCCATAGCACAAACACTTATAAAGAACAAGTTCCTTTTTTAAACTAGAGGTGGGGTCTATCCGCCTCGTCTTCAACCATGAGGTAACTCTCGTCGGTGGGAGTAGTGCCCCGCCAACTGCCTTTCACACCCTTGAGCACTGCCTTTAGCTGTGTCGACACTGGATTGATCCACCCCTTATTGTGAGTGGTTGTGTTTTCACTACTCCAGTGCGTAGAGCGGTAAGCCGGTGTTTTCTTCCCCGTCTTCGTCCGTCCAATCCTTGTGGTGAGTGTCGCGCTAGCCGATCCTGACACCCGGAGAGTGGATTATTGGTCGCGGAAAACGATGAATATGTCCCCTTTGATGTTTCCGCATCCGTCGATCTCAATCCAGGACTGGTCTTCCTCGGTCATCTTGTCGACATTGTCGAACATCTCGACTCCAGCGTCTTTCAGTGCGATAATTCGCATACGTTTTGATTCGGCCAACAACTAATAAAACCTTTCAAATATTTGATGTGACTGTGACGTGTGAGAGTCACCTGTGAGTGTGACCTGTGAGAGTCACGCATAACACTCACTCCTCTCGATGTCATCGGCACCTACTTCCCACTGATGCGAGTTGCAAAGCGTGTGACAACCACCGACTTTAGCCCGGACATAGCACCCAACGCACCAACTGGCTGGAAGCGAATAACCAACGAACCAGCAAAAAGCGGTGAAGGATATCACGCATCATATCGACGCGTCGCGAACGGTATGACCGCAGATATCGACCTGCACTCAGCCCCCGACACCGATGTTGTTAAAGTCGTAATTGACGACTACACCGACCGGAACGACCCTGAGACAAGAACTCGAAGAGTCGAACGCACAGTCTCCAAAATCGAAGACGTCGAGACTCTCGAGGAAGTCGCTACTGAGTGGGTAGAGAAAGCCCGTAAAAACGACCTGTAACCTAACCAGACGTCACGCTGGCCGTAAGTCACGCCACCGCATATCGACCGACTCCTCCCGCCCGGCTAGCGCCACCCGAAAGAGAACACTATCGCGCTCATCCCCTGTCTCAGCGCCTGCATCATCCTTGATGACCGCAACAACAGTCCCTTCCAGGCCATGCAACCTGTCGAAATCCGGGTCAGTCTCATCCGGGATATCAATCCTGACTTCATCGCCCTCGGCATACATCTCGGGTTGATCACTCACTATGTTAATCAAAGACTAAGGTCACAGTGCATAACTGACTTGCTATGCCCCACGAAGACGCTCCACAGCGAGTTCTCCAATTTCTGGATGATGAGGGATACAATCCGTCTTCGCCCATCAGGAGCCAACGGATCGCAGAGTTTGTTCTCCAAGATCTCCTCCATATCAATAAAAAACTGCAAGACATGGCACAAAATGAAGAGATCGCATACCAATTGTCGTATAACGATTTCCCAACAAAAGCGTCTGGAGCGAATCTTGTTCTCGGGCCGGTGTCCCGTTCTGTCGAGCTAAAGGACGTCGAATACCCAATTGCAGAAGCTGAACCAGATGAGGTCTGGTTCGCCCTTAATATCGAATCATTGATGACTAGACATCAACAGAATCGAGGGAACTGTCTAAAACGCATGCAGTCTGCATTGCTGGAGGCACGGCTGGTCGAGAATCCTATCGTGATGGGCGGGCTTCTCTTAACGAATACTTCTGAGGAAGCGCTATTCGAACACTTGGACAGCGTTCGAGACCACGATGACCCCGGGACTCACGTTGACAATGTAATCTCTGATCTTGAACGGATGGATACCCGGTTGGAGAGCACGGACGTTTTGGGAGCTATTGTTGTCAATTACGATGGAATGTCCCCGGCTGAGCTCCATACGGACTTTCCAGCACCATCAGAGACCGACGAAATCCATTACGACTTGATGGTCAGTCGTATATCTAATGAAATTGATAAACAATTTTTGGGCCTTCCTGACCCCCAGACAGACACCGCTGTGGACTTCATCGACCGTGGAGAAGGCCGCACGATAGAATTCAAAGATCCACGCGCATCGGCAGATGACATCGCTAAGGTTGCCGCGTCCATGCTGAATACCGATGGTGGAGTAATACTGGTTGGCGTCAATGATGACGGGAATCTAACGGATATCCCAGATACCGACCAAACACAACACGACATTGCAAACACGTTCTACGAACGCCTTGGTGGGACTATTGGAGATATCATCATAGAAGTAGAGGAGGTAGACGGTAACGATGTCATCCTGATTCGCATTCCTCCCTCGCAACAGACCCTTTACGAAGTGAACGGAAAGTTCTATATCCGAATTGGCGAATCGAAAAAACCGATGACCTCTGAAGTCATCAACCGCTTCTTCAAAGATCGATTCAATAGCAACCCATCAGATTTCCTTAAATAAGGAAGGGGGTGATACAGAGTGGACTACCCAAAAGATATGACGGTGTGATTATTCTGTCTGCCTAAGAGTCTATATGAGTCGTCTCACTTCGGACGATGTTGAGCGAGAGGCCAAACATCACTTCGAACTCCACCACGCCCTCCGGAACCGAATCGGCGACGGTGAGGTGTGGGAAGTTGACGGCTACTCGTTCGATCGGGTTGAACCAGAGGAACCCACGGAGAGTGGCTTCGCCGACCTCGTCCTCTACGATGGAACTGATCCAGTACTGGTAATCGAATGCAAGAAGCTCGTTAAGGGCGAAGCAATCGAGGAGTTCGACCCCCACTCTTCGACCGTTATCAAGCAGGCCAGCGGGTATGCAGACGACCTTGGCGCCGAGTATATCGCGACGTATAATGGAGAGACGATGGTTTTGCTCCGAGCACACGAGGTCAATCGCGGGCTCCTCCACCGTCGCAAGATCTCATACAGTCAATCTGACTTCGACAGCCGCGAGGATCTCGCCTTCACCGTCCTTGAGGATATGGTCGCCATCGACCGAGGAGACGCTCGCCGATGGGACGAAGAATTCGACGTTCTCGTCGACCGCCTAAAGGAACTCCACCAGTTCATCTACCCCCACCTCGAGGACTCTCTCGAATCCCGACTCAGCGAAGACGACGACTTCGCCGGCAACTTCGCCGAATGGGCCAACAAACAGGGACTCGACTACGAGACGGACTGGGTCGACGATGACTCCCTCAGCCGCAAGAAGGAACGGCAGATGGAGACCGTCCACAACAAGTTCGCCCGCGAGGACGCGTACCTCCTTATCAACCAGCTCATCTTCTACAAGATCGTCGAGGACACCGATAAGTTCGAGACCTACACCTCCGAACTCGCGTACAAGCGGGCCGACACCGAGGACAAGATTCTTGCCATCCGCAACCTGAGCGTCGACGAACTCGACTTCCTCCGCGAGTACCTCAGCACGCGGTTCGACACCATCGTCGAGGACGTCGACTACAAGGCCGTCTTCGAACAGAACGACGTGTTCGGAAGCGTAGAGTACAACGACCGCGTCGCCGACACGGTCAACGACTTCATCGACGAACTCGGCGACTACAACCTCTCCGAGATCACCGGCGACTTCCTTGGCGAACTCTACGAGGAACTCATCCCGACGAAGGAACGGAAGGATCTCGGCGAGTTCTACACGCCGCAAAAGATCGCCCGCCTCATCGTCCACGCGACGATGGACTCTCCTGACGACATCGTCCTCGACCCCGCGGTCGGGACGGGAACGTTCCCCGTAGAGGCCTATGAGTGGTTGAACGACCACAACGGCAAGAGTCACCAAGAGGTGGTTGACCAGATCGCCGGCGTCGACGTCAACCGGTTCGCCGCCCACCTCGCCGTCATCAACCTCGCCCGCCAGAACCTCAACGCGAAGACCGAGCGCACGAACATCCACGTTGAGGACTTCTTCGACGTCGGCCCCGACCAACACCTCCTCTCCACAGAAACCGCCGACATCAACGAAAGCGAGAGTGGTTTCGACCCGTCAGTCACGCACAAGTTCGACGACGTGAACGTCGTCGTCGGCAACCCTCCCTACATCAACCGCAACGAAATCGACGACAAAGACGAGAAGAGAGACCACCTCCCCACGAAGTACGCCAACTACGGAAACCACTACATCAGCAAGAAGAGCGACATCTACCAGTACTTCTTCACGAAGGGACTGGAATGGCTGGACGATGGTGGCCGGCTCGGGTTCATCACATCCTACAAGTGGACGACCATCGAGTCCGGCGAGGGGCTGATGAACTACTTCCTCAACAACGCCAAGATCAAGGGCATCATCTGGTTCAACAAGGCCCTCTTCGAGGACGCCCTGGTCAACACCTGCGTCACCATCCTCGAGAAGCAAGGGGAAGACGATCCCGACAACAAGGAGGAACGCGACGAGAACGTCGTCCCCTTCCTTCGCCTCGAGGAGAAACGCCCCGTCTCGGAGATTCTCGACCTCCTCGACTCGGATATCTCCCACGAGGGCGAGAACTACCGGGTCATCCGCCGCAAGCAGTCCGAACTCGCCGAGGAGAAGAAGTGGAGCCGGTTCCTGGTCGCACCGACTGAGTACTTCGAACTCGTCCAGCACGACAAGATCACGACTCTCCCCGAGATCTGCGCGACCGAGGGCTATCTCACCGGCATCAAGACCCAGTGTGACGACTTCTTCAAGGTCGACGAAGGCACCGTTGAGGAGTACGAGATCCCCGATAAATACCTCACACCCGGCCTAATGACGAAGCGCGACATCGACGACGGTGCGTTCCTCTTCACCGCCGACGATACGGACGAGTACTTCGTCGATCTTCACGACCTCGTGCTGGACGTCATCGACGAAATAGAGAGCAGCCCCATCGTCAGCGACGACGGAGAGGTCAAGGCCACCAACAAGGTTGACACCATCCAGCGACTCGCACTCGAGCGGCTCCGAGACGAAGGCCACGACAAGTTCGCCGACTACATCGAGGAGAAGGGCGAAAAGCACGACTACCCGCCCAAGAACAAGGACGGCAGCCACGACCTTTCCCACAACATCTACACCAGGGGGGAAGTCTGGTTCGACCTCGACGAGCTGGAGACGCCCGAACTCGTCATCCCGGAGACTCGGCAGCACAACCCCGGCGTGATGTGGAACGTCGATAGGCTCGCCGTGAAGGACATCGGGCGTCCAGTATACCTCACCGCCGGTGAAGAGAAGCTGATGGCCGGAGTGATGAACTCCGCCATCGGTCGTCTTTTCATCGAGTCTCATGGCCGCATCAGTGGCGGGCAAGCTATTCGCGTAATGGTCTACGACATGAAGACACTCCCTGTTGTTGACCCGCGCGAAATCGAGGAGGAAGAGGCTGAACGCATTCGTGATGCGTTTGACGACTGGATCACCGACCCCAGTAATGAGGACTACAACGAGGAACTTGACGAAGCTGTCCTCTCGGTGCTGGACTGGGAAGATCGTGTCGAGGAGATCCAAGATATTGCTGAACGGATGAAGAACATTCGTAACGAGAGCCGCGAATACGAGGTCTTGGTAGGGGAGACCGAAAGGGAGATCGACATCTCAGATGTTGTCTCTGATGAAGCAAAAACAGAAACCCAACTTTCAGACTTCACATAGCCAATAGAGGGTTATTCGGAGTTTCGACCCCGACTATATTGGCTTTGTTTCGAGCCCAGGGTAGCTGTATCCGTGTTCAATCATCTGCTGCTCGTACTCGTCGCGCCGATTGAGGATGTTTGAGACGGTACCGGTACTACCCACAACATCAACTGCTTCGACGACTTCTCGATGTGTGTATCCCGAATCCTTCATCGCCAACACTCGTAGAACACCTTCGAAGTCTTCGTCCGGCTCCCACCCAAGACGTTCGTCGTCCCAATCTAGACCCGTTGGTGATTCTCCTTCACGACCCCCGTTCTCTCGGCGCTCAGCGCGAGCTTCCTTGGACTTCGAGATCTCTTGCAGTTTCACCCACATCTCGACGACGCGTTTTACCCTGAAAGCGAGAGACTCCGAATCGATGTCATCGGCGAACACGAATTCTGCACTGCCCTTTATCGCGGCGTCCTTAATGACGAAGTAGTAGTCGTCCCGGCAGATACGCGTATCATCGAACGCGAAGACGTGGTCGTACTTGCCGTCTCGGAGGCGTTCAATAGCAGCCTGTACCTCTGGGTTCGCGTCCAGACGGTTGTCGGACTCGATCCCTCGAGTGTGTCTGCTGAATCCGGTGTGGATGCCGAGGTCAACGTCCTCCACTTGCTCGTCAGTGTACCCGTAGTCTTTGTAGAGTTCCGTCGTGGTCTCGCGTTGGAGCGCGAGGCTGACTTTGTCGCGTTCGCCCTGGGAGCTCCGGATGAACCTGAGTCCGCGGCTCATTCGGCGTCACCCCGGCGGGATTCAATGGTGATGTAGAAGTGTCCGCGTTTGATGTCCCAGTCAAGATCGGCATTGAGCAAATGCATCGCGTGTGCGAGCGCCGTGGGAATGGCGACTGAGTACTGGTCGGCACTTTCGTTGTACTGTACTTGTGTTGTTTTGACCCCGTCTGGATTCTGGTGGCCTTCTAGATTGGCGGTGAGACTATCGCGAGACTCGACGTGCCAGGACAAGTGTTGGCCAGCGAGGTCAGGGAGGGTCTCGGCGTAATCGATGGGGATAGTTGTCACGATTCTGCCGGAGTTCTTGGTCTGGACGCGGGTCATCTGTACACGTATGTTTTTGTACGTGAATACTTATAAAACAAAAGGCGAGCACAGAATCCCGACCCCGTGAACACAAAACCACCCAAACAACCGAAAGAGCCAGCCGGACTCCACCGACCCGCCGGAGAAGCGGTTCATCGGCGGGCATCACCCTCACGCCGGTTGAATCGCTGCTGTAAGTGATGAACTCAGGGGTGCGAGAGCGCACAGTCATGAAATCGGGTGTGCGGCACCGAGCAGTGACGGACAAAAGTTTCAGGTATTTCACAGTGATGAACTCGGGTAAACGACTGGTCGCGTCCGGTGTGTCCCGAGTGTGCTGATCGTGGCACACTCGCCGAGCTGCATGCTTCCGACAGAGAACCAGCCGGCTAGCGTCGCCCGTCGCGCTTCTCCCGCACGTACTCCTCTAGGTCGTCGCTGTCGAGCGCACACTCCACCAACCCCTCGTAGAAGTGCCGGTGTTTCTCAATCTCGCCGTCGTCGTCGAGCTTGCTGCGCGCATCCAACTTCTCGTAGACATCGAGCAGGCGCTCGCGCAACTCTTCGGGGAGGTACATCGCTGTTTGTGGTCGGTCACGCACTGACCCACCAGATCCCCCCGTATCACCCGCATCATCCGTATCAGACGCATCACCCGCACCACCCGCATCACTCGCAGTACTCGTGTCAGCCGTGTCGGTCGTGTCGGTGGGGTCGGCGTCGCGATGCTTAGCGAATCGTTCGCTCAGCGCGTTCTGCCGGTCTTTCAACCCAGCCTCCTCATCGCCGATGTCGTCAGACATCGACTGTCACCTCCACGTCTGCGGCCTGTTCGAGCACCATCTCCGCGATCTCTCGATAGGTGTCGCGCAGCTGCTCGACGGCATCTTCCTCGTAGCGTTCCGGCTCGTAGCCGTAGATAGTCGTGCCGTCTTCCCAGGCATATCTTAGGGCGACGCGGTCGGGCACCGTGTAGACGTACTCGTCATCGAACTGCAAGCGGTACCACTCGAGCATCTCCTCGGCCATGCCATCTCGCGAGACCTGGTTTACGACCGCGCCGAGCATTCGCACGTTAACGCCGAATTCGGCCTCCAGGGTCTCGACTTCGTCGAAGAGCATCTCCAAGGCGTCGCGACTGGACTGTTGGGCTTGCGCCGGAAACAGGACGTTGCGCGCCGCAAGGATTGTGTTATCGGTGAGCGGGCCGAGGTTCGGCGGTGAGTCCATCACGATCGCATCGTATTCCTTATTCAGTTTGTCGAGCACTAGGCCGAGGCGCTCCTCTGTCCTACCTTGGAAGTACAGTTCGCGCTCGAGCTGGAACATGTCGATGTGCGCGGGCAGGATGTCGATGCCGTCCTCGTCGGTCGATTCGATGAGTCCGCCGACTTGCGCGAATTTGTCGACGTCGAGCATCACGTCGTACATCGACACACCATCGCGCAAGTACGCCGTGTCGTGGCCGAGTGCCTTGGTGGTGTGTCCTTGCGGATCAGCGTCAACGAGCAGTACCGAGTGGTTGAGATCTGCGATTGCGCCAGCGAGGTTCATCGCCGTGGTCGACTTGCCGACACCTCCTTTCTGCATGTTTATTGATAATCTCTTTGTCATCGGGAGTTCTCCAGCACTCACGCGAACCAGGGTGTGTGAGGCGCATAATGCGCATCACTCGTGTTGTATGCGTGGTGCATATACAACTGTATCCCTCCGAAGCATAAAAAGTTGGTTGTCTCTTCGGTGTTATTGCACAACACTTTTTATAGTATGCAACGTATACCGTTGATGTAGATGGTTGAATCAAAACAAATCAACGCCCCCTGCGATGCATGCGGTCTCGGCCCATACGAGATCGAATACATTCCAGTGTGCAAAACAAACACAACTTGGATCGCCGAAAACCGCTCCGACCACCTCTGCCTGGACTGCTTTGTCAGTTACGTACTCGAACACACCACACTCTCAGAACAAGAAGCCATGGTGTACGTGTACAAATACAGCGGCCATTCCCGCAAAGCAATCGCCAGTCTCCTCGACGTCAGCGATTCCCACGTCGGAGCGGTGATCGGGCGCATCAAAGAAAAGTACCGCACGGCAAAACAAACACAGATCCTCACTCCAATCCGGAGCAACGAAACAAAAACAACAGAATAACTCAGCGATAGAAGATATCCAGAACGGAACGTCTGGGGGTGGTCTTTGGCTATATAATAGCACCTCAAGCTGCTACCCAAATGCCCCACATGGACGGATCGATTGTCGAATTCGAGGCGGATCGGATAGAAGTGACACCGACATAGACACCAACGCAGGTGTGGCAAGCATACTGCTCATTCCGCGATGACCTCGGCTAGCGCGGCGCTAGCCGACAGCGTCTGCTATCGACCAGGTATCTATCGACCCTTAGAGACACTCACGGCCAGGGCTCGGGTACCTCTTAATAGGTTCCTCTACAACGGTCAGCAAAGGGCGCGTATCCAGCACCGGATACTATCTATTAGGCCTAACTGGGTAAACAAGGGGCACCCTCTGTATTCAACACGCACTACCTGTCGCTCTCTGAGGGTTCAACAGAGCCAGATACCTGCAAAGCCCCGGTTCTCAAGTAAACAGAAGATCAAGACACACCCCTCGTTGTGAGTGGGTGAGATACTACTCACAGTTACTTATGAGAGTCACACGTTACAGTGTCGCGTCACACGCACACGTCACAGTCCCTGCCTTTTCCGACAATAGTTGAGTCGGGTCTTTATCGATGCATACAGTCAACAACTTTGGTGGTCGTAGCCTCGTCAACGGACGACCGTCACCGGCACTGGTGAACGCCGGAACACCTTCTGTGCCACATTCCCGACAAAGAGTCGTTCAGCCAACGTTCCCCCGTGACTGCCGATAATTACCGTATCGAAATCCGCAGCTCGATTGATGATTACTTTGGCTGGGCTTCCCCACGCAACTTCTGTCGAGATCTCCGTATCGTACTGATCCGCAATATCGCGTGCACGCTGATGAACCGCTGATGCATGCTCTTCGGCAGCCTGCTGAATATCGTCCTCCAAGGCGAGACCCACTGCTTTCCCCATCATCCCAGACGGTTCCCCGACAACATGTAGCACCACAATCTCAGCATCTGGATGTGCTTCAAGGGCATATCGAACGGCCCGCTCGGCCATCTCAGAATCATCCACTGGAACAAGAACACGTGGAATCATACGCTACATAGGGCCGACCGCCCAATAAACACCGTGGATAACTTATCTCAATATTCGGTATAGGGTTCGGAACTTATACGTGTATTTAGAGAGTGCCTTTTGATATGGTCTCCATCCTTTTCCTCATTGGCCTGTTGGCAGCGGTATTTGTTGGCTTCAACATCGGTGGCTCGTCGACGGGAGTCGCGTGGGGGCCGTCGGTCGGTGCGAAAGTCGTCAACAAAACCGCTGCTGCGGCCCTGATGACCTTTTTCGTCTTTCTCGGTGGGTGGACTGTGGGTCGCAACGTGATCGATACGCTCGGGGGCGAGATCGTTCCTGCAACCCAGTTCTCTATCGAGGCGAGTATCGTCGTCCTCTCATTCATCGGGTTGGGGATGTTGTTCGCCAATATCTACGGCGTCCCTGTGTCGACCTCGATGACGGCTGTCGGTGCGATTGCAGGACTTGGTCTCGCGACGAACTCGTTGAATTGGGCCGTGATGGGCGAAATCGTCGTTTGGTGGATTATCGCGCCAATCGTCGGGTTTTGGTGTGGTGCTGTGATCGGTCGCTACCTCTACCCACACTTAGACCGCCTCTTTGCGATCCAGCAGACTAAGGGGCCGCTCATCACGTACGACTCGTCGGGAACGATTCCACGGCCCGTCCTCGGCCCTGGAACGACGCCACGTGAACTCATCAGTACGGCTGTTGTCTTGATTATCGCCTGTTACATGTCGTTCAGCGCAGGCGCGAGCAACATCGCGAACGCTGTTGCACCGCTGGTCGGTGGTGGTCTCCTCGGGCCGAGCTGGGCAGTTGGTCTCGGAACCGTCGCTATCGGTATCGGGGCCTTCACGATTGCCCGACGGACGATGGAATCTGTTGGGAACGGGCTCACTGATCTTCCACTGATGGCTGCCACAATCGTGATGGTCGTCGCTGCGACCATCACGACGGTCGCCTCGTGGCTCGGTATTCCGATCAGTCTGGCTCTCTCGACCGTCATGACTATCGTCGGTCTCGGGTGGGGGCGAGCGACACGTATCGCGACTGTGCCTGACCTCGCCCGTGGTGAACTCGAAGGCGGTGTATCAGTTAATGCTGTAACGGTGGAAACGGACGAAGAGGTGCCGGGCATCGGTGAGGAGACCGCCGAAGACCTGCAAGATGCCGGTGAGTTGTTTGACCCGTCAGCAGTGGTGCGGTTTGTTTCGTTTTGGATTATCGGCCCTTCGGTCGCGACTGGCCTGTCATACCTCTCGTTCGTCGTTCTCCCGATCACGTAACGGCCTTCTGAAGAACAATCGAATACGGAAAGTTGTTGAGAGAGCTCTGAGGGCAAGCTGTTCCGACAGTTCACCGTCATCTGAGTGTTACCCACGGCAATCATTGGCATAACTTTTGAAGGCGTTTTTAACCCCGGCCTTCTAACGTATCGGTATGCTTTCCACTCTTCCTTTGGCAGTCTTGCAGACGATGTTGCCTGCGGGACTTACGACCAATATGCTGGTCGTTCTCCTCGTCATCCTCGGAGCGATCATCCTGTTCGTGACCGAATGGCTTCCAATCGACGTGACCGCCATCGCCATCATGGTCACGCTCATCGTCCTCGAACCCTGGACGCAGATCACCCCTACGGAGGGTATCTCCGGGTTTTCCAGTCCAGCGACAATTACTGTCCTGGCAATGCTCATCCTGAGCGCAGGAATTAGCCAGACTGGTGTCGTCCAGATTATCGGTCGGAAAATCTCCTCGTATGCTGGTGACAGCCTCAACAAACAGCTCCTCGCCACTATCGGTGTGGCGGGCCCCACGTCGGGGTTCATCAACAACACGCCGGTCGTTGCGATTCTCGTCCCGGTCATCTCCGACGTCGCACACAAAGGAAAGACCTCTCCGTCGAAACTGCTCATTCCCCTGTCGTTCGCGTCGATGCTCGGTGGGACGCTCACACTCATCGGTACCTCGACGAACATCCTCGCCAGCGACACGGCAGCCCGCCTCTCAGGCGAGTACCCCTCCCTCCATGCCTTCGATTTCTTCGAATTCACCATCCTCGGGGTCATCGTTCTCATCACGGGCTCGATCTACCTCCTCACGATCGGTCACCGGCTCTTGCCCGAGCGCGTACCAGTCGAGGAAGACTACGTCGAAGAATACGAGATCACGGATTATCTCGCAGAAGTCGTCGTTCGAGATCACTCGCCACTGGTCGGACAAACCGTCGAAACTGCCATCGAAGAGGCCGAAACGGATGCCGATATCCTCCAGCTCATCCGTGACGGTGAACGCTTCACCGAACCACTGGCACGCAAACAGATCGACGCCGGTGACACCCTGCTCCTCCGCGCAAGCAGAGATACGCTGGAGCGACTCGCTGTCGCCGACGACCTCGCCATCGCGGGATCGGTCGAAACGGACGAAGAACTCGAACCCGAGCAGACCACCGACCAGTCCATCGTCGAAGTCGTCATCCCATCGCGGTCGTTTCTCGTCGGGGAGACGCTCACGAGTTCGTCCTTCCGAGAGCGCTACAACGGCAACGTTCTCGCGCTCCGAAGCCGCGGTGAAGTCATCCGTGACCGTATGGAGGACATCAAAATCCGGGCGGGTGACACGCTGCTGATCCAGGCCGAGTCCGACAGTATCGACCGGCTGGCACAGAACAACGACTTCATCCTCGCACACGAGGCTGACGACCCAGACTATCGAACGGACAAGATTCCGCACGCAATCGCCATCATGGTCGGCGTTGTCGGGTTCGTCGCTATGCCCTGGGAATTTCTTGGGAACGGCCTTGCGTCACTGACTGGCGTCGAACAGTTCACGATGCTCGCTGGGGCACAACAGAACATTCTCGTGACTGCGCTCGCCGGCGTCGTTGGAATGGTTGTGACTGGGGTGCTCAAGCCGAACGAGCTGTACGACTCGGTTGACTGGGACGTGATCTTCCTGCTGGCGGGCGTGATTCCGTTGGGTATTGCGCTCGAACAGACCGGCGCAGCACGGCTTCTCGGGAATCTCGTCTCCGCTTCCGCGGATTTCCTGCCCGTGATACTTGTCTTATGGCTGTTCTACATCTCCACGGGTCTCATCACGAGTGTTATTTCCAACAATGCCAGCGTCGTGCTGATGATACCGGTCGCAGCAGCTTCGGCAGCACAAATCGGTACGAACCCGTTCGCGTTCGTGCTCGCGGTGACCTTCGCTGCCTCCACGGCGTTTCTGACGCCTATCGGCTACCAGACGAATCTGTTCGTGTACGGCCCCGGCGGCTACACGTTCGCCGACTTCTTCAAAGTCGGTGCACCGCTGCAACTCCTGCTCTCGATAGTCACCACCCTCGGAATTGTTTTCTTCTGGGGGATTTAACCGCGGCACGGTAGATGGTCGGGTTTGACTGGCTTGTCGGTGTCGTCGGGACGGCGTTGGTCGCGTTCGTGACCACGAATCTCGACGATATTCTCGTGCTGACGGTGTTTTTCACCCGCGTAGATGGCTCACTGCGGTCGTGGCACGTCGTCTCCGGCCAGTACGTGGGATTTGCTGTGCTGTTGTTCGTGTCGGTTCTCGGGTACCTGGGTGCGGTACGCATACCGAAAGAGCTCGTCGGGTTGCTGGGTCTCATCCCGTTGGCAATTGGTCTCCGGGGTGCAGTTGCGGCGTGGCGTGGCCAATCGGACGGTGATGATGTGATCCCTGGGATCGATCATAGGACGGAAGCGAGTGGATGGCAGAACGTCTCAGTGGTTGCGTCGGTAACAGTTGCGAATGGCGGAGATAACATTGCAATATACGTGCCGTTGTTTGCGACGCGGTCGGCTGGCCAAGTCAGCGGAATTCTCCTCGTATTTGGCGTGCTCATCGCTATCTGGTGCGGGATCGGCTATCTCCTTGCTGACCACCCGCAAACGGTACGCGTTATCGACCGGGTTGGTCACGTTGGGATTCCACTCATGTTCATCGGGCTCGGTGGATACATTCTCATCGAGGCAGAGACTCTCTCGTGGATAGGTACACTCATCTGGTGATGATATTTTGCCGGAACGTCTTTTCGGACTGATTGCGTAGGGTCTGTATGTTCGACCATATTTTGCTTCCCGTGGATGGCAGCGAGGCGAGTCAGCGTGCACAGCAATACGCGCAGGTACTTGCGAACGCGTTCGATGCTGAGATACACGCGCTGTTCGTGCTCGAAAACGGCGGCCTCATTGACGACGTGGCTGACACGTCTGCTTCGAATGAAATCGAATCGGAATTGAGAGCGACCGCCGAATCGACACTTGAGGACGTTGTCTCGGCGTGCGAAGCCGAGAGTATTACGGTACAAACGTCGATAGCGAGCGGTCATCCGGCTGACTCGATTCTCGAGTATATCGACACGAACGACATTGATCTCGTTGTGATGGGGACACACTCTCGCGGGCGACTCTCCCGGTTCTTACGGGAGTCGGTTGCTGAGCAGGTGGCCCAGGCTGCGTCCGTTCCAGTCCTTACGGTGCGATCACGGGAGATGGACGCCTCACCGGAAATTCGGGATATTCTCGTTGCAATTGATGGGAGTGAAAGTGCCCGGCACGCGAGGGCGTATGCGGTCTCACTCGCGAACACGTTCGATGCGACAGTACATGGACTCTACGTGATAGAGAGTCGCTTTGGGAATTCTGGAGCCATCCGTGATCTGCTCGAACGGGAGAGTAAGTCGGTACTCCAAGAAGCCAAGGCAAACGCTGCCCAGGCAGGTCTCGATCTTGTTCCAGCTACTCGAGAGGGGAAACCCGAGCGCGAGATTGTCAAGTATGCAGACAAGCAAGGGATAGACCTCATTGTTCTTGGAACCCACGGGCGGACGGGCCTCGACCGGTTCGTGATGGGGAGTGTTGCGACGAGTGTCGTGCGGAACGCCGATCAACCGGTATTGACTGTTCGAGGCATACCTAGTGAATAGACGATCTACACGGTGAGTACCTCACAGCCTTCAGTAAGGTCGGCCACCGCTACGATCCATCGTCAATCATTAGTGTGTCGCAGTTGCGGCATTTGACGTTGGGGACTGTCCCGACCATCGATTCTAACCGGCCTTGTCGCTGTGATTGTGCCAGTAGTGATCTCGGTCTTTGTAGTGGACGTGCACAGTTAGTTCTCGTTCGCACCAAGTTCTGTGCCCAGTCTCGCCTGCGCACTGCACCGTGATCTTCGTCGGGTCGCTCATCGCCGTCACCATCCTGAACGGCCACACCGTATTCGAGACCACGGAGTTCGAGACCTATTGTCGTAATAATATTTCACACCCTTATTGTGAGTGGTGAAAGGCCGTGGACACACCCCTCGTTGTGAGTGGTGGTCTAAGTGACTAGACGACCAACTGTAGAACATGTACGACGACGAGGATGTTGGCGAAGAAGCCCGAAAAATCATCGAAGAGTCAGCCGAGATGGGCGATAGAGGTGCAGAATCGCCACCGGAAGGGCAGAAGTGTGAACGCTGCGACCGCGACGCAGTGGCTGGCCCACCACTAGATGGATGGCTTTGTCGAGAGCATCAGAAAGAGTTCTTCGAAGAACGTCACGGATGAAACCCTCGCCGACATCATTTACCACGAAGGCGCACATACCTCAATATGGATGCAGGCCACGCCCTTGCCTTTGTGGCGGGGACTGGCCTGACAAGCACGTGCGGTCACAGCGCACGCGTGTTGAGATTCACTCTTTCAATACTCGAGAGCGTCAGAACCCATCTATTGGATAAGAGCGATACTATAGCAAGTTCTATTGGAAAACATCGGTTTTGTTCTCCCAGAACCACGTTCGAGCAGTTTTCTGCTCGTTAGTTGCAGCATCGCTCTCAGAAATAGTCAAGGCCCACTTTTCTAAAGAGAAGTACGCAAGATCAGGAACCCAGCCAACGCGGTCATGCAGTTCCTTCGGCAGCCACAGTATGGAGTCGTGATAAACGGAATCATCTTCAGAGAAGGTCACCCACCCATCGTCAGTCCACAAATTAGCAGTTGTAAATCCCTCATCATTTCCACGATACACGACTGCTTGCGGCGGTACTGGACTCTTCCAAACACGCTCCTTCATCTCGTCAAATGGTGTGAAATCAGTGTGTCCGAACACGGCGTAAATGCCCATTTTCAGATCTTTAACACGGTCATTGTGCGTTCGCATCACGATCGACCCATCATTTCGATATCCGAGTTCTGGATAGCTACTTCGTTCAGGTGGAACTTCTGAAGCAAGCAAATCCAAAAACTTTGTTGCACCATCACGGTTGTAAGAAAGGTCAATAGTTGCTGCCGAGAATTCGTACACATCCCCTCGATTCAGTCGTGATCTATTGGGTATTGTGATTAGAACTCGTCGAGCGTGCGGTGTTCTGTGTCCCCTAGCCAGCCGTCGGGGATGGTCAGTCCGGGACTGGGTTCTTCGCGCTCGCCGACATCCAGTCCATCAGAAAAGTTCTCATAGAACGTGTCGGCGAGGTCGCGTACGACGATGGCCATGTCTTCCTGGTTCTCGATCGTCTGTTGGTCGCGGAACTGCACGCCTTCCAGCTCATCATGCGAGGTGTACAGCTTGGCGATAGCCCAGGCATCTTCGTCGACGTCGAACAGCCCCTCAGAATTCACTGGTGGACAGACGTCGATCATCGCCTCAAGACTCACGTGCTCGAAGCAGGCATAGCGTGCGGTTCGTTTGGCCATACCCGGGTTCCGGGCCCAATCATTAGGGAGCATTGCAGTGTTCATCTCTTACCTAAACGTACGAGATTCCCTCGTTTAAAGCTGGAGAGCAGCTCAGACAATACCGATCGTCAGCCGTTGTCTACGTGATCGACGCGCAGTTTGGATACGTTCGCTTCAGTCACCGTATCGCCAACCCAGTCGGGCGCATCTTCGTCAGCATCAACTTTCCAAGCCCAAGCATCGTACACGTGCACATCATCGGTACCACGCTCACGAAGTTGAATATCTACATGTTCAGCTTCATCTTCAGTATCTCCACTAGGGAGCCGACGAGCAGCCTTTAGTGCTGCTTGCCGAGGAGAACTACCGCTAAAGACACTGGATTCGTTACCGTCGCTGTCGCGCAAGACAAAGTTCCGCTTATCGCTATCAGACATTCCTCTCATCAGTAGTATCCGACTGCCAAAGGCATGTGCATCCTGGTCTTCGGCTTTATCCCTAGACCTTGCGGAGTACTAGCCGAACGGGAGCGGTCGCCCCGACCAATAGAGGGTCGGGTGCGTCGGGGCGACCGTCCCCGAGAAAAACCGATGAAAATGCAAATTTGCAATCCAGTCAGTCGCATCAAGTCCGCTATCACACGCGCACGTCACAGTCACACGTCACAGTCACACGTCACACCCATCGATCACAGTGACTTGATCGACATCCTGTCTTGTACGCGTCGCAGGTGGGCAGTTGAATATCTGGCCGGCCAGCCACCAAACGAAGTAGTCACCATTTCCGACCTTTCCGAGCACGTCGCAGCAAGAGAGAACAACTGCACGGTGACGGAACTGTCCTCGAAACAGCGTGAGCGAGTGTACGTCTCGCTGTACCAGACCCACTTGCTGACCATGGAGGAACTCATCGATTACAACCGGGACAGGGGCACGATCACGCCGACCGAAGCACCCGAACGCCTCTGGACTGCCTACCGTGCTTTCTGCGAGACGCTGGACGGCTAGCGCGACGTGTGAAGCGCGCTGTGTTGGTCGTTATTAAAAGGTCTTGACGAACCCTTTTAAGCGAGGTATGGGCGAATAAAACCGGATGTCCTACCAACACGCAGACAGTGACGAAGCACAGCGCATCTGGACGAAACGCATCACAGGCAATATACTGATCGCAGAATACGACGATGGCGACTATCTCATCTACAATAACAACAAATCGAGGAGTCTCGGGGATGGACTGATCCTCGAACCACCGCAAATGCAGGAACTGCTCGACTTCGCCGATAATGTCGAGATATCGGACGAAGCATTGCTCGGTGAAGACTTTCACAATGGGGAGCTGGTTGTGCGGTACCAAGATGGGTCGTACACGCTCGATCCAAGCGATCTGGACACCAACATGACTCTCTCGGAAAAGCAGATTGATGATCTTGACAGTTTGATGGAGAGGATGGAACTCATCATGGAAGATTATCATAAGTTGATCGAGATGCAAGAAAAGCAACGGTCAGGGTAGTTTCTCAAAATTGTTCTTCCAATATTGGTTGAGGCTCTGGACGGCCAGCGTCGCTACCCCCAATGTAGAATGCTGACGGCGCCCGTCTATACGACTCGGTCACCTGACCGCGCATACACATGGCAAGACCGTCAGCACTCGATGGTCACACCGCTTCGGTAAATACTCGAGGAATCGTTCTTGAGAGACGCGTCGGGATTGCCTCAGCTCACACGACACCCAGGGGGTATGATTCCAGAGTCGGAATTTCGACCACGCTGCTACAAAGGGATAGTCGGAAAGCGGTAAAGTGCACGAAATCATCTACGTGAGTTACTGAACGTAGCAACGGAAGCCCTGCTGGGGCAATCCGATTACCTCGGGCTCAACCCACTTCAGAGGCATTCCTGGGAACGACACATGGAACGCGTTCACCGAAAGACACAGTATTCTGTGTGCACATAGCTTTCTGTATGCCCACGATAACTGTCAACGTCGACGACGACCTGAAAAAGCGAATGGAGAAGCACCCAGAGATCAACTGGAGTGAGGTCACACGACAGGCCATTGAGGAGAAAATCGAGTCGCTTGAAGTGATGGACGAGCTTACGTCCAATAGCGAACTCACCGAAAGTGACGTTGCCGAGATTGCTGACAAAATCAACGCAAGCGCACGCAAACGCGTCGAAGAAGAGTCGGAGTAATCTGGACGGATGAAGCTGGTCGTCGATGCCAACGTCGTCATCTCCGCACTCATTGCAGACTCGAAAACCCGCGAACTCATCGTTACGCTCGAACCCGATCTCTTGACGCCCGAGTTCGTCCACGACGAAATCGAGAACTACGAGGAGCTGATCGTCGAGAAGTCAGGGATGACTCCCGATCGAGTCGCACAGTTCATCGACCTCCTCTTCCAGTACATCGAAATCGTTCCCGCCAGTGAGTTCTATCCGTATATCGAGCAGGCCGAAGTGGCGCTTGGCGACATCGACCCGGATGATGTGTTGTACCTCGCGTGTGCTCTTGCCACCGATGCCGATATCTGGAGCGATGACTCGGACTTCGAGGAACAGGATGTCGTTGAGGCCCACTCGACGAGCAACGTGATCGACTCGTTCGACACGCTCTAGCCGATCCAAACAGTGGCTTGTAGAATGAGGGAGTTCCTTCTTTTATATGTGGCAGCAATAGGAAGCCTGTTACGCCCGTATTCGATGTCCTGAGAGTGAATCGGAAGGTAATTTTCACGAGATTCCATCGTGGATTTCAGCTACCTGAACAAGGTCGAGCAGCGAGAGAGTCGGTAGTTCAGTCGAGACCGAGACTCAGTTTCAGCGCCTCGTCGACATCGGCCATCGTCGCCCCGTCGAGGTGAATCGACGAGTCTTTTTCAATCGGGGAGCCATTCGCCTCGATAAACACCTCGAACGGATACTCTCGGTAGGTCCCCGTGACGGGAGCGACGATGGTCGCACTGGAATTTCGGTTCCCAATATCGTTTTGCACCACTACGGCTGGTCGTGTCTTCTTCATTTCGTGACCCTCGACGGGATCGAATCGAACGATAACGACATCGCCGCGGCGAACGTCGGGCCCGTCACTCATCCGCGAGCGCGTCCCACGCTTCGTCCGAGGTCCCGTCCCACTCTTCGACGTGCGTCGCCGCGCTTTCGGCACACAGACGCTTCGCTCTCCGCGGGCATCCGGAGTCAATGTCTATACAGCACGTCAGGTCGGAGAGGCAGGACGTCCCTGCCTCAAGGAGCCGTCGAAGGCGACGAGTGGGACGGTGTCGTTTACAGAACCACGAAGAGGTCGGTTGCGTACATAACGCCGAATCCGACGAAAAAGGCCAGCAGGTTCGTGGCGCTCGCTACACGACCGTCCGCGGCACGGACCATCCGTGTGATCTCCCAGTCGACCTGGAGGATCGCGCCGACACCAATCGCGAGGAAGAATGCACCGATCGTCGGCGAGTAAGCGAGACTACCGATCCACCCACCGAGGATGACGGGCGCGCCGGCGAGGAGACCGAGTGCGGCGAAGTGCCACAATTCCGGGCGCTTGTCGCGGGCAAGCGGTGCGACCACCGCTGGGCCTTCGGTTACATTGTGGAGCATGAACCCGATAACGAGAAATGCACCGAGCGACACGCGTCCGAGCGCGAACGAACTTCCGATCGCCAGTCCCTCGGCGAGATTATGGAGTCCGATCCCGAGGGCCACGAGATATGCGACCCAGAGACCACTGCTCGCTCGGCTGTCACCGGCAGCGACGCGCCCCTCACGCCACGAGCTGATCGCCTGCACGAGTAACAGCGTACCGAGGATACCGGAGACGACCAGCAAGTTGCCCTCGTAGGCACCGGGGATTCGCCCGGCGAGTTCGAACGCCTCGAACCCGGCGTCGAATGCAAGAAAGCCGAGCACGCCAGCGGCGAACAGAAGGACGGCGTGTAATGCGCGATCGCTCATCGTTCGAAGGAAGGGGAACCACAGCATTCCAAGTGCGACCGGGATCACCCCGACGAACAGCCCGATGAGCGCCAGCGTCCACAGGACATCAGTACTGAATCCGGGCGACGGTTGAGGGGCTTCGACGTCGTGGCCGATCGTCGTGCCATCCGAGAGCACGAGATCGACATCCAAGTCCCACCCCGGGTTCCAGTGATACGGAACGACGACGCGCGCGCTTTCTCGGGGGTCGAGCGTCCGGTCACCACCGGCCCCTTCGACCCGGAAGTTCCAGTAGGCTTCCTCAACGAGTACTTGGGAGATCGTAACCGCCTCCGGGCCGTTGTTAGTGACGTGGAGGACGACCGTGTCGTCACTGGGCAAGGTGGCGTGGGTGATCGTCACATCAGGAAGCGGTTCGCCGCTCTGAACGCCGGCGAGCGGCGACGTGAACGCGAACACGCCAAAGACGAGGACGAGCAACACGATGGGCAGCAACGCGATGACCCATCGTGGGAGCCCAAGCGGCTGTGCAATCTCTTTGTCAGCCGTTACACCGCCATCCGTCGTCGTATCTCCGTTTTCAGCCGTCATTTAGACCACCTCGAAGAAGCTCATCCAGCCGAGTTCGGCGAACTCCGACTGGTGGGCGTGGAACATATACAGCCCCGGCTGGTGGTCGGAGTAGTCCAGTTCGATGATGCCGCGCTGAGCCTGGGTCTGCATGATCGTGTCAACGGTTTTGTCCGTCGGCATCAGCGTCGTTCCGTGGTCGTAGTAATCGAAGAACTGGGAGTGAGTGTGGAACGAATTGATGAAGTCGAACTCCGTTGCGTTGACGAGATACACCCGCTGTCGTTCGTTCTTGTTGATCTGAATGGGGCGTTTCGTCTCGCCTGCCGTCCAGTTGCCTTTGGCGTCCGTCTGCCCGACACCGTACGCAAAGGCTCGCGTGTTCGCGGCGTACACCTCGTTCTCGCCGTCGAAATCGGTGTCGAACGAGTTCATCACCATCACCATCTCGTTGACGGCGTCGTTTTCGGCGTATTCGTGGTTTCGCGTCTTGGCTTCCTCGACCAGGTCCTCACGCATCGCGTCCGTGATCTGGCTCGGATGGTCATGTACGTAGTCGCCCGGGTTGTTCCTGACACGTTCGGGATCGGGATCAACGATGATCGTGCCGTAGAGCCCGCGATGGATGTGTTCTTTCAGCGGGAGCGAGTGGCAGTGGTAGAAATGCATTCCGGCGGGTTGGGCGATCCATTCGTATGTGAAGGAGTCGCCCGTATCGAGTACCCCCGGACCGTTCTGCGGAGTTCCATCCATTTCCGGATTGAGATTCTTCAGGTGCGGATGGATCGTGTGGGCGTGCTGCCCGAGATTTTCGAACGTGATTCGAATGAGATCACCTTCGACGGCGCGAACTGTCGGCCCAGGCACCTGCCCGTTGAACGCCCACGCTTCGAACTCGATGCCCGGTGCGATCGTGATGGTCGTGTCGACTGCGATGAACTCGAACTCCCGAACGGTCCGCCCATTCTCTTCGTAGACTCGCTGCGGGACGGACCCCCGGTCGGTCTCTCCGGTATTGAACGCCGTCAGGAACTCGTGGGGGTCGAAGTTCGTATCGTGATACTCGTCGACGGCACCGAAGTTGCCGTGTTCGTCCTCGTCCTCGTCATCGTAGCTGGGAGCGGCACTCACCTGAGTGCTCCCGAGACCTACTGCTGCGCTCCCAGCGATGCCGAGACCGCCGAGTACCGTTCGCCGGTCGACGTTCGTACCGTTTCCAAGTGACTTGGTGAGCCGCTCTTCGAGTTGTTCTGTGAGTTCAGCTGCGCTATCGTAATCTATCGATGGCATAGTTCCTCCTCAATACGGTATTTCGATTCCTCATAATTCTCCATTAGTCGAGCATCTATTTGTATTTGGTGGGTCTAAACTTTGAGTATGGCTAATCTAACTTTCAGCCGATCGGACACTCGCTTGGTGGGTCGAGACCCGACAGACCAACGCGGTGGACGACGATCTCTCCGAGAACTCTCCGTATAGGGGATAGATTGTTAACGATCGATGGGGAAGAAGTAGCTGCAATGGCAGACGAAAAGAAAGATCGGTTCAAGCGTATTGATTCTGCAATCGACAAGATTCGTGAGGAAGTGGACGATATTGCAGAAGGCGGGAAATCCGCCGGTGACAAGGTATCGAAAGAAGCCCGCGAGGCGATCGATGCGCTTGAAGAAAAAATGGAAGAACTCCGCAAGAACGAAAACGAATAATGCAGTTGCTGGCAGATTAGCGTGAATCCAACGGAGAGCACTCACGACGGAGTCTCTTCGATGTGAATTACTGGAGAACTGACCACAGAAGGACAGTGAACCCGCATGCGAGGGCGACGGATTCAGCAATATGGACTTGGGTGAGCGTTAACGCAGTGAGTTGATACAGGAATCCCTCAATGAGGACGCCGAGAGTGATGAACTCGAATCCGATCGTCGCGTCACGGAGATATCGCGTTCGTTCCAGGCGGTATGCGCGAAAACTGACAGCGGTCGTCGCAAGCCCCAGTAGGAGAAGGAGGACACGGACTCCGATCAATGCGATCTCCCAGCCGTCAGTCATGGGTTACCCTCTCCATTCGTTGTCCGAGGCATCCGGCCGTACAACGAGTATAAAATGACGAGCATACCCATCGAGACGATGGCGGTCTGGATGGTGCCCGCCAGAAAGATCGACAGGCCAACGACGTCGAACAGAATTCCCTCGATGACGGCACCGACACTGATGAATACGAATCCGATAGCAACGTACAGCATTGGCTCGCTGCCATGGACTCGATAGCCTTGGTATGCCTGATACGTTATCAACAGTCCCAGTCCGACCGTGATGAGTTTCGCGATGACGAGTTCAATGTGCATGATTAACTCTCCCGAATGTCACTCCAGATGCGCGAGAACCGCTGGGCAGCGCCTTCACGAACGTGTACGCTGACGTCGATCGTCCCGTCGTCGATATCGACGTCGAGGTGATCGATGTTTGCTTCGTAGACGCTATGGTGGCTTCCGTCCGATTCGATCCGTGTCCGTTCGACGAGGAGGTCGTGAGTGACCATCACCTCTGCCCGACGGTAGATGGTGGAACGGGCGACATCACATTCATCACTCAGGGCTTTGGCCGATATGGGTTCGCGGCTCGTCGCGGCGAGAATCTGTCGGACACGCTCTTGACCGAGTAGCTCCAGGAGTTCAGCAGAGCTATCGTCCGGGGACACAACTGTTCCTCGCAATACTCGATACTCGATCAGGATACATAAATACCGGACAGTTTTGCGTCGCATGCAAAACAGGTTTCCCAGCTATACCGACTCCTCTCGTAATCTCATATGTGAGCTGACCGATGTCATGAAAAACGAATCACTGTACACGCGCCGACGGATGCTCGGAGTGACCGGTAGTGTGGCGGTCATTGGGCTTGCAGGATGTACGGGGCAGACGAACAACGTCGAGAGTGGTTCGGAAGCGACTCCCACCGAGAACGACCACCAAAACGAGGAGTCGGGACACGACGACGAAGCGGACGAACACGACGACGAAGCGGACGAACACGACGATGGAGCGGACGAACACGACGATGGAGCGGACGAACACGACGATGGAGCGGACGAACAGGGGCACGATCATGACGAAGGGAAACTCGAGGAGCCGTCGGCGACCGCGGAGGTGCTGTTACAAACCGAGAACAACCAACACCACTTCACACCACATGCGGTCTGGATCGAACCGGGCGGAACGGTCACGTGGACAACCGAGAGTGGTCATCACGATGCGGTCGCGTACCATCCCGACAACAACGACAAACCGCTCCGGATGCCGGAAGAGGCAGCGCCCTGGAGCACCGACTTCCTCGCCGAGGAAGGGGCGACGGACAGCCACACCTTCGAGATCGAGGGCGTCTACGACTACTACTGCACGCCCCACGAACACGTGGGTATGGTCGGCACCGTCATCGTCGGTGAGCCCGATCCCCACGATCAACCCGCCCTCGAAGAGCCTCAGAGTTCCCTTCCCGACGGTGCCAAGAACGAACTCGCTGACCTCGGAGAGAAGGTCAACGAAGCCCTCGAACACACCCACTAGCGCCGCGATAGTTCGCTCGCCGCGAACTCGGCGTCGCGATCGCCGATCGCAGCCGTGACGCCGTCATACCGGCAAACCTGCTGTAACAGGTCCGCTATGACCGATCCCGGTTCGAGCCGTCATTTCCATCCGATGAGGGTGGAGACCGACAAGCCCGAGCCATCCGGCCCGATCTCTACGTCGGATCGGGCCCACGGGACATGCCACACGTTCCACACACCCAGATCGGTTGGTCAGCCCCCGTTTCCTCGGGGCGGAATTCGTGGCTACGCAACCGATGTTCGGTCACTCGCCCGCATCGCTGACACTCGAGAGGATCCGTGATCGGAAATCCGGGGTGGTGGCCATCGGATGCGTTCTCATCAGTCGCTTTCCGGAGGGCGATCGCCGGAACTAGCCACGCCTCGTCGTCGACATCGTCGAGCAGGGTCTCGAGACGCCGTTCCTCGCGAATACCACTACCGCTTTCGTCGTAGAGGAACGTCGTGGTCCCCTGACGGTCATCCGACGCGTGGTGGCCGGTCCACGCCGTTCGATTCCGGGCCGCTGTCAGGAGTCGCTCGCCGTCAGCCGACGCGATCCGAACCGCATCGGGGAGCACGGGCCACCGGTCGACGAGCCGTGTCGCCAGCTCGTCGTCGATATCGTGGATAAGCATGCAGTCGTCGACGGCTCGTTCGATCGCCTTCGAGGAGAGAAGCGTCGCGGCAGCCGCACCCTTCGCGATGGCGCCGTAGCAGTTGGACGACTCGATGACCAGGTGGACAATGCCAAGGAGCGCCCGTTCCGTCGCTACGTCGGCCGTTCCGGCGAGAACATCGCCGAGCCGATCGGCGAGACAGGATCGACACCTCGTCCGTCTCGGTGGGATCGATGCACTGCAGGAGTCACACTCGCCACGCGGGTCGTCCGAGTCGTACGACGCTTCGTTGGCTGGGCACCGGTCCTCGAAGTCGGAGTCTCGGTCGTTCATCGGTCGGATCGTGAGCTGCGTCGGGATGGTATTTCAACGTCCGCCGGATCGAATATCGAGATCGAACCATCCCTCGAAGCGGAGAGACGCTCGCGATCTCGAAGTGGTTGCTATCGAGTGAACGTCTCATATCGGTTAACCGATGTCGAAGTGGTCATATATCTCGTCTAAGTATATTACGTTTATACTATATTTTGGATAAATTCGACGTTCTCGCTCGTCGATCAGTCCGTATCTCGTCTCCCGATCGACGACCATCGATCGCGATCTCGCGGTCGACGAGCGGGTCAGCTCCCGGTTGAAGACGCGCTCGATGTCCTCCAGTATCCGGAGGTTCATCCGCTTAATTAGCCGATTACAAGCTAATTGAGGCGACATCAATGTCATATTCACCTGAGCGTGAAAAACGTAGAGCACTTCAGCATCTTTCCCAGCGAGATCCGAACGACGATCGTATTACGATCGATCGACCGTCGTGTCGGGATAGCAATACGATATCGTGAACGTATTCAAAAGCGTATGTTAGATCCAATATATCAGAATTCCAACTTCATTTCGGATCCCACGTAGGAGACCACGCCGAACGGATCCTGGCCGAATCCGAACTACTCCTCGAGCTGCTCGACGAGTTCGACGACGTATCCTTCCGGATCGGTGAGGAACGCGATCCGGATCCCCTTGTCGTCGAGCCGTTTTGGCCCGCGTACGACCTCACTTTCGAATTCCGTGGTCAGGGTCTCGATCGTCTCCTCGACGTCCTCGACGGCGATCCCGACGTGATCGAACCCGGTCGGTGCTTCCTCGGGAGCCTCCTCGTCGAATTCAAACTGAATCTCCGCGTCTCCCTCGCCGCCGAGGAATCGGTTCGTCGCTCCGTCCCCACCGACGAACTCCCGGGTTCGGTTCAATCCGAGGCCCTCGGTGTAGAACTCCTCCATCGTGTCGGGGTCCGTGACCCACATGGCAGGGTGTAGTACGTCCATACCGATCGCAGTCAGCCGATGAATAAATAGGTATGCGATCGAATCGACGACGTCAGAGGCGACGGTCGCCGTCCCGTCCGCTCGTGGTCTCGGACCGCTCTTTCGAGCACAGGGCAAGCGCTCATCGTCGCAAACATTTCCCCTAGGATCCTCGAAACGTCACATCCGAGGCCGATATCGTGGATCGATCCGTCGTTCCGTCGTCGGGAACACAAGGAGTTACCGTGTCATGAACTCGCCGGCCTGTGGCTCACCCGGATCGGTCGGGATCTCGACGAGGGTCGGTCCGTTTCGGATCGACGCGCTTGCAGCCTCCCGGATCGCCGACGGTGTTTCGGCTCGTTCGACGTCCATTCCCATCCCCGCAGCGATCCGCGTACAATCGAGCGGTGCGTCGGTCCAGCCGTATGCGTTCGCCTCGAGATCGTAGCTCCGTTCCGCCTCCTCGCTGATGATCGCGTAATCATCGTTGTTGAACACGAACACCGTGACGTCGAGCGACTCCGAGACGATCGTGTGGAGTTCTTCAAGGCACATCATCAGTCCGCCTTCACCGATGAGGACGGCGACCGGTTGATCCGGATTCGCGATCGCAGCTCCGACCGCAGCGGGGACGGCAAGCCCCATCGACGCCCACGATCCGGGGTTGACGTAATCGCGTGGTTCGTACGTCGGGAAGGTCATTACGGCCCACACACGCGACCCGCCGGCGTCGGCGGCAACGATGGTTTCACGAGGCAATCCCTTCCGTAGCGCGGCGAGCGCGCTCACGGTCGGAAGCGGCGCTTCCGAGATCTCCCGAAGGCCAGCCGTTCGTTTCATCTCGGCGTTCCGAACCGCCCGTGCACGCGATCGTCCGCTACCGGGCTCCGTCGATCCGGGTTCGGCGTGTGCCGCCAGTTCCGCGGCGATCGCCGCGAGCGTCCGCTTCGCGTCGGCGACGATGGCGACGCTCGGATCGTATCCCGTTCCGACGTCCGCGGGATCGAGAGTCACGTGGATCAGCTCCGCCGGGATATCGTAGGACCAGCGCTTGGTCCAGACCGCATCGAAGTCGGTTCCGACCGCCAAGATGGCGTCCGCCGTCTCCAGACACCGCGTCAGCTCCGGGCTCGTCGCACCACAAAGCGACCCGGCGAAGAGCGGATGATCCTCGGGGAACGTCGCCTTTCCCTTGTAGGTCGTCGCGACGGGCGCTTCGAGTGTCTCCGCGATCGTTTGGAGTTCGGAACTTGCCGCCGCCGCCCGAACGCCGCCGCCGGCGATGATCGCGGGGGAGTCGGCGGCCGCGAGTCGGTCCGTGGCTTGCTCCACCGCCGACGCCGGCGGATGGGGTGGCTCCGATGGTTCGATCTCGCCCGTCACCGCCGGTTCGAGTTCCATTGGGATGAAGTTCTTCGGGATTCCCACCCGAACCGGCCCCTTCGGCGGCGTTCTGGCGATCGCGATCGCTCGCTGGAGTTCCGCGATCGTACTGTGGGGCGTCTCGACCGTGACGTTCTCCTTGACGACGTTGTCGTAGGTGTCCGGCGGCGTCTCGTGAATCCCGTCGCCGCCGCGGACCTCCGGTTCGGTCTCGACGGCGATGTGGACGAGCGGAGTACAGTCGTTGAGCGCGTTCTTCAGCCCGTTCATCGCGTTCATGTCTCCGGGACCGGGAATGACGACCGTGGCCGCCATCTCGCCGCTCGTCTCCGCGTATCCCCACGCCTGATGGGAGACGTTCGTCTCGTGGCGCGCCATCACGAAGCGGATGTCCTCGCGATCGTTTATCACATCGTTCAACGGCAACGTCTGCTTGCCCGGGATGCCGAAGACGGTCGTGATGCCGTGCTCGGTGAGACAATCGATTATCGCGTGATCGTTTCGCATTGACCTGTTCATGGTCGCCCCAGAATCGATAAAACGTTTTGGTGTCGATCGGCGCTCGGCGTTTGCCCACCGCACCCGTCTCCGTCCCGCCCTCGCCATCCGTTCGATCAGTGTCAAAGTTTCCCAACGCAGCTTCAATGTTGGACGGACACGAGGTAACGAACGGAACCTGGAACGATACCCGAATCACGACGGCATGCGTGTTACTGCCTAACGTTTATATCAGGTGCTGTGTTGCTATGGGATATGCCTGATCCAGGTTGGGCCCACTGGACGGATCTACCGGTAGATGAATCGTTTGAATATGGTGAACGCTATGGAGTCAGTGATGCATTAGACTCCGAGCAAATGCGCTGCAGCGTCATCACGTTCTCTCCGGGCGAGCGTGGACCGCTGCACAGTCATACGGATCCACAGGAGGAATACTATTTTGTGCTTGAGGGAACGCTCGACATCACTGTCGGGGGAGACGTGGTTGAAGCGAATGAAGGGACGATCATATACACCCCTCCAGAAACGGAACACTTTCCAGAGAATAACACTGATGAGGATGCGATACTCCTTACAGTGTCATCACCCCGGATCCCGCCCACGGATGGGATCACTGTCATCGAGGACGTGTCAACCGACAACTGATGAGACTGGACTCGTGGCCGAGCAGTTCGAGGGTAACCGCTGATGCATCCAGCAACTCAGCAAGGAATACTCTGGAAGTGCACCAAATTCCCTACCGTGATGGTGCCCGAGCGGTTACAGGAGTGTGTCGAGGCTTGATCGACCGGGAGAGACCTCGACAGCAAGCACTTCGGGTGTCTCACAATCGACGGCCGCCCAGATGCAGTGCTCGCTGCCGTCGATCTCGGGTTTCGTCTCGTCGACGGCCACTTCGTGGCGCTCCCGGCAGTCCGGCTCGAACAAATGCTTCAGCCGATGTGACCACTTTCTGATCACCTCATATGACCGCTCGACGAACGATTCGATCCGTCGGTACGAGAGGCCAGCATGGTACAGAAACGCCGCGAGAAGACGCCGCTTCGTCGGCGTGTCCTCGCGTGAAAACACGTCCTGCTGGCGTGCCTTCTCAACCAGGCGGTCGAGCATCCTTAACTCACCACCGTACCCTTGCTCGGCCGCTTCCTTCACGCTACGGTTGACACCCTTATCCGTTCGCTGGCGAACCCTTATGGTGGACGTCGCCAACGAACTACTCGAATATGATACGGACCGTCACGATCGTCGGCGCGGGCGACATGGGGAGCGGGTTCGCGGTTCACTTCGCCCGCCACGACCTCGATGTGACGCTCGTCGACCACCGTGAGTCGAACCTGCGAGAAGCCGACGAACGAATACGGGAAGCTGTCGCCGGGCTCGCTTCCCGCGGGGTCACCGACCGATCGCCGGATGCCGTCAGCGAGGCCGTCTCCTCGAATACCGACCTTCGATCCGGCGTCGCCGATGCGGATCTCGTCCTCGAGACGGTGCCGGAGGATCTCGCGATCAAACACGACGTCTTCCCGACGATCGCCGACGCCGCGCCTGCGGAGGCGATCCTGGCATCGAACACCTCGGGGATCCCGATCACCGACATCGCCGAGGCGGTTCCCGACGACGCGGAGCGCGTCGTCGGCTGTCACTGGTGGTACCCGCCTTACCTGCTCGAACCGGTCGAGGTGGTCCGCGGGGCGGAGACCTCCGATCGCACCATGGAGCGAACGCAGGAGTTCCTCAAGTCGGTCGATAGGCGCCCGATCGTCGTCGAGCGCGACGTACCGGGCTTCGTCTGGAATCGGATACAGAACGCGGTCGTTCGGGAGTGTCTGCACCTTCTCGAGGAGGACGTCGCCTCGGCGGCCGACATCAACGCCGCGATCCGGGACGGGTACGCCCGCCGAACATCGGTTATCGGGCCGCTCGAGACGATCGACGTCGCCGGCGTCGACCTCTTCGAGACGGTCGCCTCGGATCTGTATCCACATTTGTGTAGCGACGAGGAGGTACAGGACGTCTTCGGCGACCTGCTCTCGGGGGGTCGGACCGGGATCGATGCCGGTCACGGCTTCTTCGAATATGACGAGGCGCCCGAGGCGATCCGCAGCCGCCGGGACGACCATCTCGCGGCACTCGAGAATTGTTTCGACGACTTCGAGGAGTGAGGTGGACGGAGCGAATAGGACGAACGGAGACGAGGAGACGAACGAAAGCGGACGGGACGAGAATGGGACGGACGGAGGGGGCGGAGGTGAGCGGGACAAACGGGGCCGGACGGAGGCGAACGGAGACGTCTCCCGGTCAGAGATTCTATCTCAGTGTTTTCGGTGTTTCTCGACTTCGTCCCAGTCCAGTTCGATCCCGAGTCCCGGCTTGTCGGGGACCTCGATTCGGCCATCCTGGATGAGAGGTTCATCGCGGACGATCAGGTCGTCCCACCAGGGAACGTCACGCGCGTGGAACTCGAGCGCCAGGAAGTTCGAGACGGAGGCGCCGACGTGAACGCCCGCCATCGTCGCGACCGGGCTACCGATGTTGTGCGGGGTCAACGCACAGTATCGGGTGTCGGCTAGATCCGCGATCTTCTTCGATTCCGCGATTCCGCCCGTCTTGGGAACGTCGGGGGCGACGAAGTCGATGGCACCCGTCTCGAGGAGGTCACGGAATCCATGGCGACCATACCGGTTCTCGCCGGTCAGGATCGGCACGTCAACGCTCTCCGCCAGTTGTGCCATCGCCTCGGTGTTCTCCGGCGGCAGCGGGTCCTCGATCCAGATCGGACCGTAAGGCTCGACGACCTCACAGAGCCGTTTGGCCGACTCGGGAGCGAAGTTCCAGTGGAGATCGAAGGCATACTCCGCCTCGTCGCCGACCTCCTCCGCGACCGCTTCGACGAGCTGGCGTTTGTGTTCGATCTCCGGATCGGTGAGGTGTCTCGACTCCGTCTGGATCTCGCGTCCGGAGGGAACGTCGAGGTCGAATTTGATCAGGTCGTAGCCCTCATCGAGGGCGGCCCTCGCCTCCTCGGCGTAGGCCTCGGGACGGTAGGTCGCACGCGATTGCCCCTCGAGTGCCGCGTCGATCATCGACTCGCCGGCGTGGCAGTCGGCGTAGATCCGGATCTCCTCGCGCATCTTCCCGCCGAGGAGCTGATAGACTGGTTGATCGAGCACTTTGCCGGCGATGTCCCACAGCGCGAGCTCGACGCCACTTATCGCGATCGTCGCAATTCCTTCCTGGGAGCCCCGTCCCGAGAGGCTCTCGCGCATGAGATGATAGAGTCGCTCCACGTCGAGCGGGTTCTCGTCGGCGAGTACGGGTTGGAGGTAGTCAGTGATGATCTCGTGAACGCCCGGCGCGGGGTAGGCCTCGCCGATCCCCGTCACTCCGGCGTCGGTCTCGATCGTGACGATCGTCCACGGGAAGTTCCCGTCGATCACCACCGTCTCGAGATCCGTTATTGCCGGCGTGTCCGTGGTCCGATCGGGCGTCTCGTCGTAATCACCCCACATCGTGGTTGCGAGTTTCCTCGCGAAATCCTCGTACATAGTGCGTGAGCCGCGTTGTGATGCCACATATATTAATCACCACGATCTGCCGCTCACCGCCGATCTGGATCGCTGGTTCTATATGGATTCTCGGGGGACGCCCGGACATGAGGGAACGAGACGGCGCGGTGCGCGTGGGATTTCGAACGAACACGCTCTCGGACGAGCGGTTGCAGTATATCCGCCAACTCGGGGTGACGGACGTCTTCATTAATCCGACCGAACCGGAAGGGGGAACCGGCGGGGACATCTTCGTCGACGAAAGCGATCGGACGGAGACCGATCGGCGGCTTCCGCTCGCTCCCGACGAGGTCCCTTCCGTCGAGTATCTCCAGTCACTCGTAAACGCCTGTGGAGACCACGGCATCGATCTCGCCGGCATTCACACGCTGGGGTACAACTGCTATGGCGACATCAAGTTCGATCGTGAGGGGCGCAACGAACAGATCGCCGCGATCAAGCAACTCCTCCGCAACATGGGCGAGGCGGGCCTTCCCATCCTCGGGTACCAGTGGAACCCCCGCGGAGTCGTACCGATGCGGACCGGAACGGTTCCGGTCCGCGGCGATGCGGAGGCGACTAGCTTCGATCTCGATGCGGTCGAGAACGCCGGCGATCCGGCCCTCGATCGCGAATACACGGAGGCGGAACTGTGGGAGAACTACGAGCGGTTCCTCCAGGAGGTTCTCCCGGTCGCCGAGGAAGCCGGCGTGACCCTCGCGTTACACCCGATCGACCCGCCGAACATCGAGTCGATCGGCGGCATTCCGCGGCTGTTCCGGAACGTCGAGAGCTTCCGACGGGCGATGGAGGCGGTTCCAAGCGACAACCACGGACTGAAGCTGTGTCTCGGCTGCTTCTCGGAGATGGGCGTCGACGTGACGGACGTGGTTCGTGAGTTCGGCGAGCGCGGCGACATCACCTTCGTCCACTTTCGCGACGTCGAGGGGACCGCCGAGTCGTTCAACGAGACGTTCGTCGACTGCGGCAACTACGACGAACTCGAAATCATGCGGACCCTGATCGACACCGGCTTCGAGGGTATCGTCATCCCCGATCACGTTCCGACGGTGCGTGACGACACGGACTGGGGGCACCGCGGACGCGGCTTCACGGCCGGGTATCTTCGCGGACTCACGCGGGTCGCAAGTGAACGGTGATTCGCTGGCCGTGGACGAGCGGTGATTCGCTAGCCGTGGACACTCGGTGACTATTCGTCGTAAATGAACTCGGTCCAGGCGCCTTCCGTGGGCGGATACTCGTCGATCACGTCGAGATCGACGGTCACGCCGAGACCGGGACCGTCAGGCACGCTCAAGGTACCATCCTCGATGTCGACCGTCTCCTCGATGACGTCGAAGGCCAACTCGAAGGGATACATCCCCGGATCATCGGGATGGTCGAGGGCAGGATCGTCCTCGAAGACGGGGTACTCGAGGAGCCGGACCTCGGGTGCCGCCGCCACGAGGTGAGCGTTCGCGATCAGCCCGAGCCACGTCCCGAAGTTGTGGGGGACGAACTCGATATCCCGGCCCTGACAGTATTCGATCGCCTCCGCACACCCGGTGTATCCACGGTGATGACGAACGTCGCCCTGGAGGAACTCCACGGCGCCCGTCTCCGCGAGGGAGATGAGGCCGGCCGGCGACGACTCGCTTTCGCCGCCCGCGAGTGCGACGCCGCGGTCGGCCAACTCGACGTAGCCGTCGTAATCGTCGGGTGCGACTGGTTCCTCGACCCAGAAGGCGTCGCGTTCGCCGGCGTGCTCGACGATCTCCGCTCTGGTCTCCGCGTCGTAGACCTCGTCGTCGAGCTTCCACCAGGTGTGTGCGTCGATCATGACCTCCGTCTGCTCGACCGTCTCGGCGAGGAGGTCGATCGTTCGGACGTCCTCATCCGGGCCGATTCCCGGACGGTACTTGTAGCCGAAAAAGCCGAGTTCGTCGACGATCCGCGCCTGATCGGCGTAGCCCTCGGGATCCATGTACATCCCGCCGCTGGCGTACATGGGGAGATCGTTCGTGGGTTCCGTGTCGTACTCGGCACACAGCAGTTCGTAGATCGGGACGCCGGCCCGCTTTCCGCGCAAGTCGTACAGCGCGACGTCGATCGCGGACGCCGCCTCGTGTCGGACTCGCTCCGGGAGATCCGTCGCGTCGATGAGTTCGTGGGCGTCCGTCACCTGCTCCAGCGTCTCCCCCTCCAGAGCGTCCGCGACGGCTCCCTCGACGAGGTCGGCAAAGGTCGCCTGCGAGTCGCCCTCGAAATACTCGCGCATCGCGGAGCTACTCGCGCCTGCGGGGGCGAATCCGATCTCGCCGTCCGCGGTCTCGACGGTGACGAGCACGACGTCCCGTTTCAGCAAGCGACGGCGGCCGCCGTAAAACGATCGCGACTGTACCGGTTCGATCGGCGACGAGAGGGCGTAGCCTCGGACCTCCGTAATTCGCATATCGAGACCGATCTCTGGGGGGAACATAAAACCAGAGGACATTGACGTCGAACGAGCGGGATCGCGATCGCCACGCGACGAGTTTAAGACTCGTCTGTGAGACGATCACGCATGACCGACGTGACGGATTCGGATCGAGGTGACGGAACGCACTCGGGTCGAGGTGACGGAGAGGGAGACCGAAACGACGTCGACGACCGCGTGGTCCCCGAGGAGACGATCGTTGCGGCCTGTGGCGATCGCGAACTCCCGGCTCTGGGCGTGATAGAGCAGGTGTGGCAAACCGACCCGATACCCGAGGAAGCGATCGAGGGGCGGGCCTGGTCCGCAGTTCAGGATCTACCGTTCGCGGACGTGCCGGAGGGCGGGGAGGTCGCGGTCGGGGTCGGCAGCCGGGGGATCGCAAACCTCGCCGCGATCGTCCGGGGAGTCGTCGAGGGCGTTCGCGACCGCGGCTACGAGCCGTTCGTGTTTCCGGCGATGGGCAGCCACGGCGGCGCGACCGCCGAGGGCCAACGCGAGGTGCTCGCGACCTACGACGTCACCGAGGAGACGATCGGCTGTGAGATCCGGTCGTCGATGGCAGTCGAGGAGGTCGGCCGAACGGCCGACCGTGACGTTCCGGTTTACGCCGATGCCAACGCCGTGGCCGCCGATGCGATCCTTCCCGTGAATCGGATCAAACCCCACACGATGTTCGCCGGCGACGTCGAAAGCGGTCTCTCGAAGATGCTCGTTATCGGCATGGGCAAACAGACGGGGGCAAAGACCGCCCACGAGTGGGCACTCGACTGGAGCTTCCGCAACATGATCCCGGAGATCACCGAGCGACTTCTCGAGGAACTCCCCGTCGTCGGCGGCGTCGCGATCCTGGAGGACCAACGCGATCGGACGACGACCATCGAGGGCGTTCCGGCGTCCGGTTTCCTTGACCGCGAGGCGGAGCTTCTGGAGACCGCCTACGAGCTATTGCCGACGCTCCCCTTCGAGGACCTCGACGTAGTCGTCTTCGACCGGATGGGCAAGGAGATAAGCGGGTCCGGAATGGATACGAACGTCACCGGTCGCCTGTTAGCGTTCAACGAACCGTCCCCCGAGATGCCGGAGATCCGTCGGATATACGCGCGATCACTCACGCAAGCGTCCCACGGGAACGCCTCCGGCGTCGGACAGGCCGAATTCATCCACCGGGATCTGCTCGCCGACCTCGACGTCGAGGACACCGCGATCAACGCCCTGACCTCCGGAAGCATGGAGAACGCACGGATCCCGACTACCGTCGAGACCGATCGGGCTGGAATACTCGCCTGTCTCTCGACGATCGGAGTTCGGGATACCGGGGAACTGCGCGTGGTTCGGGCGACCGACACGATGCATCTCGAATGGTTCTATGCCTCAAGAGCCCTCCTCGAGGCGGCCAGAGCGCGCGAGGACCTGCGCGTGATCGCGGAGCCGGAACCGATCGCCTTCGAGGACGGGGACCTCCGAGCGTCCTCACCCACGTCGCCGGACGCACGACCGCGGTGAACGCGCCAGACCGGAGACACGACCGCGTTCCATTCAGACGATCCGATTTTTCATCGGCTCGCCCGCGACTCGACGATCGTAGTTCTCGAGGAACAGGTCGACGAAACGGTCGACAAACGCATCGGATCGCCCGCCGACGTGCGGTGTGACGATCACGTCCTCCAGATCCCAGAGGGGATCCGACCGTGGAAGCGGCTCCTCCGCGAAAACGTCCAGTCCCGCCCCCGCGATCCGGTCGTTCTCGATCGCCTCGATCAACGCCGTCCGATCGACGACCGGGCCGCGGGCGACGTTCACCAGTATCGCCGAGTCGGGCAGCCGCTCGAAGGTCGATCGATCGACGAGGCCGCGGGTTCGTTCCGTCAGCGGAACGGTGAGTACAAGCACGTCCGTCTCCGGGATCACCGACTCGAGTTCCTCCGGTGGGAATATCCGTTCTGCGGAGAGAACGCCGCCGTCAGTCTCCGGCGTTCGTTTCGTCCCGTACACGTCCATCCCGAACCCGATCGCGCGGCGAGCGACCGATTTGCCGACGTCGCCGAGTCCGACGATCGTCATCGTTCGGTCCTTGAGATCGATGAGATCGCTGCCACGGGACCGGTTCCATTCCCGTCGTCGTTGGTCGTCGACGAAGGCCGCGATCCCTCGGGTGAGTGCCAGGGTCAACGCGAACGCGTGGTCCGCGACCGGCGCACCGTAATTTCCGGTCGCGGTGGTGAACGTCACGCCACGGGCCTCGAACGCCTCGATCGGGAACGCCGCATATCCCGTACTCGTCGCCTGGACCCAATCGCCCTCGTCGAGCGCCGCAAGCAGATCATCGTCCCAACTCGACGGGTTGATCACGAGCGTATCCGCCGTTTCGAGCGCACGTCCCACCTCGGCGGTCGTTCCTGCGGCCGTCACGGAGAGATCCTCCCGCGCTGTCGCGATCGCCTCCTCGATCGGCAGGTCGTGTCGAACCACGATCGACATACGACAGGGTTCTCTCGCACCGATAAAGAGGTATCGACGGAGGCCAATTCGGCGCTCGCGACGGCGCCCCGCCCGGTTCGCGAGCGAGAAGCCCTCAACGGATCGTCTCGGGGAGGAACTCCCGAATATCGAGGTCGTCGGCGATGCTCTGCAGATTCTCGATCACGGCGTCCTCGATCGGGATGCCCGCTTTTCGTCGATCCCTCGCGGTACGGTATTCGGGCTCTCCGGGCAGGAGAACTTCCCCGTCCGCTTCGATGGGTTCGGCCGATCGTATGAACTGCGATAGCTTCGAGACCCGCTCGGCGACCGCCTCCCGGGTCGAGAAGACCGTCGGATCGATGGCGACGAACGCCGCCCCGTTTCCGGCCCAGTTCTGCTCCTCCTCGCTCGCAACCGGACCGCCGCCGATTATCGCCGCGAACAGTTCAGTCATCGTCGCGAGGCCGAACCCCTTGTGGCCGGTCTCGGTCCCGCCGAGCGGCAGGAGCGCGCCGATCTGGTCCTCGAAGTCCGCGGCGTGCTCGACCGGGTCGCCGGTCTCGGTGATCGTCCAGTCCGTGGGAAGCCGCTCTCCGGAGCCGTCGCGTTCGATGATCTTTCCGTGTGCCACCTGGCTGGTCGCTCCGTCGTAGATCATATCGAACGGGAGGGCTCCAAAGCTCGGGACGGCGAACGTGATCGGGTTCGTGCCGAGCCGCCTGTCGGCGGTTCCGTGCGGCGCGATCCGCTGGGCGCCGCCGTGGAGGTTGACCCACGAGGCGAAGAGGTATCCCTCGCCTGCGACCTGATCCGCCCACTCGCCGATCCGACCGAGGTGACCGGAGTCGTGGATTCCGACGACGCCGACGCCATGTTCGGCCGCCGTCTCGGTCAGTAGCTCCACCGCCCGCCGGCCAGTTACCTGACCGAACGCGCCGCCGCCGTCGATCTGATGAAACAGGCCCGTCTCCTCGACCGCGGGCAGCGCGGTCGGATCGAGCGAGCCATCATCGATCTGGGTGGCGTAGTAGGGAAGCCGGACCACGCCGTGTGAGGAATGGCCGACGAGGTCGGCGGAGACGAGCGAGCGGGCTACGGTCTCCGCGGTCCCGGCCGGTGCTCCACACCCCTCGATCGCGGTTTGTGCGAACGCCTCAAGCGAATCGGGATCAACGGTGCGCATCCGTCTGGGTCATGCGGATGGCAGGTATTAACGATACCGTTCCGGAGACCAGGGGGTACCGTTCGGACGGCCTCGATCAGCGAAACTTCGTATTGAGTTCGATCACGTTCGCGGCACGCTGAACGCGCTCGGCGAGGTCGTCGTGGAGCCGTTCGTCGCTGATCCGACTCGCGGGCCCCGAGACGCTTATCGCTCCGAGAACGGTGGAGCCATTGAGAACGGGCGCCGCGATACATCGAAGTCCCTCGATGTTCTCCTCGTCGTCGATCCCGTAGCCGCGATCGGCTATCGTCTCGAGACCCTCACGGAAATCATCGCGGTCAGTGATCGTGTGTTCGGTCCGTTCTTCGAGATCGATCGTACCGACGATCCGCTCACGACGCTCCTCGGGACGGTGTGCGAGGATCGTCTTTCCGAGCGCAGTCGAATGCAGGGGCTGTCGAGTGCCGATCCGTGAGGCCGTCTCGACCGCCTTCTCGCCGGAAGCCTTGCAGAGATACGTGACCTGTTCGTACTCTTCGATCCCGAACTGAACGAGTTCACCCGTTTCGGCGGCCAGATCCGTTACCTCGCTTTCGATGTCGTCGTAGTTTCCGATCTGGTCGCGAACGTTCCGTGCGATCGCGAGGAACGTCAGGCTCAACCGGTAGCCGTCGTCTTCTGCCACCACGATCCGTTCGTCCTCCAGCGTTTGGAGATGGCTGTGAATCGTGCTCTTTGAATGTCCCAGGTCCTCGGCGATCGCCGTTACGCCCGTCGTTCCCTCACGCTGGAGCAACTCGACGACGCTGAACGCGATTCGAACGCCCCGAATCCGACGACCCGTCGATTCGTTCGTCATGTCCGGCCTCAATCCTGCGACGGCCATAAGTCTGTTCCCGATACGAGAACGGTCGGACAGGCGCGTTGGTACTGCGCCGTAACCGGTTCTCCGGTCGAATCGTGACACCTCGGTTCCCTTTCGACCCCCGAAATTACACTCGTATTTATGTAATTTTGATTCGGGAGTACACGGCGTTGCCGGCACGAAAACGGTTCCCAACAGGAGAACGATGGAGTCGGAGCGAACGCAAAGCGGTGGCTGGGCACACTGAGTCGATCGATATTCATCG